>JBKPDA010000202.1:0-4330 GCA_046727635.1 Actinomycetota bacterium
ACTGCTCGATCGCGCGAAGGCGGCCGGCGCGGTGCGCGACGACGTCCCGCTCGGCGATCTGCTGAAGATGGCGAAGGCGTTCGCGCACGCAGCTGAGACCTCGCCAGAGGGGCCGGCCCTCGCGGAGCGCCTCCTCGTCCTCTCGATGGATGGGCTCCGTCCTCGGGCGTAGGAGCCACCGCGGCCCGGTCCCGCCTCGCGACACTTCGTCCCCCGCGGGGTGGGGCGCCCGACAGGTGTGGGACGCGCGTTAGCAACCTACGAGATCCCGATCGAGGGCCGCGATGAGTGGCTGGCCGCGGCGAGGAGGCTGGCGTGAGGGACGGGCACCTTCGCGGCGAACCGCCGCCAACGCGGACCGCCAGACAGATCGACGTGCTGGCGGCCTTCGTCGCCAGCGGCGGCTCGGTATCGGATGCGGCGGCGCGCGTCGGCATTCGGCCAAGCACCGCGAAACGTCACCTGGCAGACCTGCGAGCCCGATCGGGCCTTACCACCGAGCAGCTCATCTACCGTGGACGAGCGGAGGGGTGGTTGATGGTCGTGAGCTTGGAGCCCGCTTAGCGATCCGACGACGCCGGTGATGCCGTCCGGGTGCCACCACGCGATGGCGTTTCCGGATTAGCGGGTAGGCGGGGGCAGCCAAGCATCGGGGGACGAACAACAACCGCCTCCGCGATGACCGCTGAGGCGAGGACGAGGACGATCCTCACTGCGGCCCCGTTCATGCGGCTGTCATTCTCGTACTCCTCGATGAGGCCCCATGTCTCGCCGTCGAGTGTGAATTCGTTGCGCCACGTCGCGTGATCGCGGTCCATCAGGATCCAGGTGAGCCTGATGCGCGGTAGCGCATCGGAGAGGGATTCGTAGACGAGGCGATTGCCCTGGATGCTGCCGCGGTAGGAAGACTCGTCTTCGGCTGGGCCGCTGCATCGGTCGAGTGACCGATATGCTCTCGGCCCACTCCCCAATTTGGCAGACGGCGCAGCGCTCGCGAGATCAGCGCTCGATCGTGAGCGTCCCGCCGATCATTCCAGCAGCCCGAGCAGCGCCGTTGTCGTCGCCCAGTTGCGGATGGTCATCGACTTGTACAACGGGCTGCTCATCACCTTGTTGAGACGGCTCTTCGTGCGTTCAACGCTCACACGCTGGGAATAGATGACACCGTCGCCCGCCCACACGGTGTCGACCCCTGGCCGAGGGTCGAACGCCGTCATCGCCGTGGCGGCGTCGATGCCCATCAGGAAGATCACGTCGCTGTGAAAGGTTTCGGGGTGGTCACCAAAGCCGGCGGGCTTGCGGTCGATGACGGCCTGGAGCTGCCCATGTGTCAGCACCAGGACAGCGACCAGCTCGCTGTCGAGCTTGAAGGTGCGGGGGAGGGCATCCTCGATCTGCGCCTTGATCTGGCCGGGCCGACGATCCGAGCGCAGCAACACGTTGCCACTCGCGATGTACGTGCCCACGTTCGAATACCCGAGCTCCTCCAAGAGCGCTCGCAGGCCCGCCATCGGCACCAGGTTCTTGCCGCCGACGTTAATACCGCGCAGCAGAACGAGATACGAGAGCATCAGGGGAGGATACGGGCTCATCGGCTGAGCGGCGGTCGAGCTGCGGACGAGTAGCGGGGAGGCGCGGTTGCTGCGTGTGGCGTGATGCCGGTTGCGAATCGCGTCGCGAGGCTGCTAGCCTCTTGAGGACCGTGATCCCCTCGGGAAGGAGGTGAGACCCATGAACGCAACATCCATGTGGGTGCTCCCCTCCCGTCCACGATCGCGACTGAGCTAGTCGCCAGCGGGAGCGCCCGACACGCACTTCGCGAAAGGCGGCTCCCATGAACACAAGTCCTGCTTCAGGCCCGCGCCTCACCTCGGCGACGGCCTCCGATCGGCCGCCGTCCGACGGGGATCAGCCGCGGGCCGACGCGTCACCATTGGCACGCCCCGCGCTCGAGCGAGCCTTGGTCCTCGGTGGTGGTGGATCGACGGGCAACGCCTGGCTGGTCGGCGTCATCGCCGGCCTGTTCGATGCCGGCTTGGACGTGACCAAGGCCGACATGATCGTCGGTACGTCAGCGGGCGCGACAACCGCCGCCCAGATCACAAGCGCGGCCCCGACCGACCTGTATGCCGCCACCGTCGCCGCTGCCCCTCAGCAACGGACCAATCCGGTCGGATCGGGCGGTGGACGCGTTGCGAACCGGCCGGTGGTGGACCACCTGGAGAGAACGAACCGGATCATCGCGGCCGCTGAAGATATGGCTGACATGCGCCGCAGGATGGGCTCGGCGGCACTCGACATGGCTGCGGCGTCGGACGGCTCTTGGCAAGCAGGGTGGCGGGCCACCGTCGCCGCGCGGCTGCCCAGTCAGCACTGGCCCGAACGAACGGTGTTCATCACAGCCGTCAATGCAGCTACCGGTGAACCGGTCGTGTTCGATTGCCATAGCGGAGTCGAGCTCGTCGACGCCGTCGCGGCCAGTTGTGCCAGTGGCCTTCCGTTCAGGATCGGCGACAACTGGTATATCGACGGCGGTTACCGATCCAATGCCGAGAATGCCGATCTGGCGGCCGGCTACGCACGGGTCCTAGTGCTGTCGCCGTTCGGCGGTCGGACACGCACGCCGCTGGCGTGGGGCCTGGACCTCGCCACACAGGTTGACGAACTGCGCGTCCGGGGCAGCAGAGTGGAAGCGATCTTCCCGGACAGCGACTCCGAGCACTTGTTCGGCGCGAATGCAATGGATCCGTCGCTGCGTTCGCCCGCGGCTCGAGCCGGCTACGACCAAGGCCGTGCCCTTGCCGAGCGACTCACCGGACTCTGGCGCTGATGCCCTCGAAATCAGTCCTTCTGGACGCCGTCCGCGTGTAGCCCTGTCGGCGATTGGCTTCCGTCGTTCAGGTAAAGAACTCTTCCAGTACGGGTGCGAGGATCTTTGGGCTGACACCATGTGTCTGGCGAGCCAGAGTCCGAAGTTCCGCTTTGGGAATGGCCTCGCTGATGGCCCGGGCCGCATCGCGCATCGCCGGAGATCCGGCACCACCGTGCATGACCAGGGTTGGCGTCCTGACCCGCGCCAGGAGGGCCGCCGGCAGCGCGTGGCCCTCGCCCAGGACCTCGCTGTCGTACCTCAGCGTGGGGGCCAGCTTCTCCAGTCCCTTCCACATCGGCATCTTTCTCATGGCCTGGACCTGTTTGTCGGACACGCCGACAGAGCCGACAAAGAGGGCGACGGCATCGCCGTTGTGCCCTGACGAGAGCGCCTTCTTGAGCGCGACATAGTAGGCCTTGGCTGCCTTGCGTGCGTCGCCATCGAGAGCGTACGGCGCTTCGTAAATGGCCAGTTTCTTGACGTGCTTGCGCAGTTTCACCGCGGCCGCGATCGCAAGTGCAGCACCCGAAGAATGACCATAGAGGTTGACCGGTCCCCCAACCTCATCGATCAGCGCCGCAATATCCTCGACTTCGCGTTCGGGTGAATACGACGCAGAGTCGGAGCTGTCGCCGCGTTCTCGTCGGTCATAGCTCACGGCCGTGACTTTCGTTGCGAGCAGCTTGGCCAGCTTGGTTCCGGACTTCCTGGCGTTCAGAGCGCCAAGGACGATCAGCACGGCCGGTCCGTCGCCCGTTGTTTCGTAGGCGATCTTCGTTCCATCTTTCGAGGTGACGAACTGTCGCATGCCTTCTCCCTGCTCGCGCTACCTCGCCGTCATCGCGAGACGTCGTCCTCTCACAGTTTGAGATCGACGTGATCCACGCCATCTACGACCGCACCGTCGTCGAGGGGCCCGCGCTTCGTAAGCGTCCGCCTCACATCGGCCGCGTACCAGCACGGGCTGGCGCTCGCGTTGCCGGATGCTGTAATGGCGCGCCCGACAGGTGTAGGACGCGCGATTTCAACCTACACCATCCCGATCGAGGGCCGCGATGAATGGCTGGCCGCGGCGAGGCGGCAGGCATGAGGGAGGGTTACCGGCGCGGAGAACTGCCCTGCTCGCACCCCACGGCAGGTTGACGTCCTCACTGCCTACGTCGCAAGCGGCGGCTCGGTGCCAGATGCGGCGGCGCGTATTGGCATTCGGCCCAGCACAGCCAAAAGGCACCTGGCCGACCTCCGGGCTCGGTCTGGCCTCAGCACCGAGCAGCTGATCTACGTCGGGCGAGCCGAGGGATGGCTCGTCGTGCTGACACTGGAGCAGCCCTGAGCGGCCCTCTCGGAGAGGTTCGGATTCAGATGTCGTCCACCTCGGCCAACTCGCGGAGGTAGGAGATCACGGCGGCGACTTCGTTACTCGTACGCTTGCGGTTGAGGTCGCGGATCTCATCGATC
>JBKPDA010000203.1:0-5305 GCA_046727635.1 Actinomycetota bacterium
TTCGAGGGCCGCCAGTGCCTCGGACTTCCCGGCGCCGATCCCCCCTGTGAGACCGACGAAGGGCGGCGCGCCCTTCGTCACGAGCTACTCGTCAGCCGGGGGCTGCTCTTCGGCGGGAGCCGCGGCCTCTGCCTCGGGCTCCGCCTCCGGCTCCGGCTCCGGTACGACGCTGGCGTCTGGCTCCGGCTCTGTGGCCTCGGGCTCCGGCTCTGTGGCCTCGGCCTCGGCCGCGCCGTTCTCGCCCCGCTGGTCGTCCACCGACACCTCGGCGCCCGCGAACACGTCCTCGGAGAGGCCGAGCTCGGGCACGTCGTCGAGCTGGTTCTCGCTGATCTCGGCCGAGGGCCCGCCGTCGCCGCCGGCGGAGCGCAGCGGCAGCACCTGGTCCTCTACGCGCTTCACGCTCAACGAGAGGCGGCGGCGTTCTGAGTCGATCTCGAGGATCTTGACCCGCACCGTGTCGCCCTGGTTCACGATCTCGCGCGGGTTCTCGACGTGGTGCTGGGCGAGCTCCGAGATGTGCACGAGGCCCTCCACGCCGTCGAGGATCTCCACGAACGCGCCGAAGCTGACGACCTTGGTGACCTTGCCCTCGAGCTCGTCACCCACGTTGTAGGTGTCCATGACCCGCTGCCACGGGTCCTCCTGGGTCTGCTTGAGACCGAGCGAGATGCGCTGGCGATCGCGGTCGATGTCGAGCACCTTCACCGGCACCACGTCACCGATGTTGAGGATCTCCGAAGGATGATTCACGTGGCTCCAGGAGAGCTCCGAGATGTGGATGAGGCCGTCGATGCCGTCGAGGTCCACGAACGCGCCGAAGTCAACGATGTTGGAGATCGCGCCCTCCACCACCTGGCCGGGCTGCAGCCGGTCGAGGATCTGCTGGCGCACCTCCTTGCGCTCCTCCTCGAGCACCGCGCGTCGGGAGAGCACCACGTTGTTGCGCGAGCGGTTCAGCTCGATGACCTTGCACTCGATCTTCTGGCCGAGGAAGTCGTCGAGATTCTGAACGCGGCGGATGTCCACCAGGGAGGCGGGCAGGAAGCCGCGCACCCCGAGGTCGATGATCAGGCCGCCCTTCACGACCTCGATGACCGTTCCCTCCACCGGCTCGCCGGATTCGGCGGCGGCCTCGATGCGGCGCCAGGCCTTCTCGAAGCGAGCGCGCTTCTTGGAGAGGATCAGCCGGCCGTCCTGGTCCTCCTTGGTGAGCACAAGGGCGTCGACCTCCTCGCCCAGCTCCACCTCCTCGGAGGCATCCACGGACTTGCGGATGGACAGCTCATGGGCTGGGATGACGCCCTCGGACTTGTAGCCGATGTCGACCAGGACCTCGTCCTTGTCGATCCGGACCACCTTGCCGGTGACCACGTCGCCCTCCTCGAAGGGGACCAGGGTCGCGTCGTAGTTGGGAACTATCTGGCCATCGATCTCGAGGAGCAGCCCGTTGGACCCCTCGACGGGCCGTGCTTCAGTCAGCGTTTCAGTATCTGTCACGAATTTGGAAGGTTAGCGGCACAGATGCCGCCGCGTAGGCGGATCCGCGCCTTGTAGGCTGGTTTGCGATGCCCCGGAGGCGCACAAAGCGCGGCGCAGACCGCACGCCGTTGTCCGGCGACGCGGATGTCCTGATCTGCGGGGCTAGCTTCGCAGGTCTGGCCGTGGCGCGCGAGCTTGCGGGCTCGGGCGCTCGAGTACTCATGCTAGACCGCTACGAGATCGGCGAGCGGCAGACCTCTGCCTGCGCGGCTCCCACGGAGTGGCTCGAGGCGCTGGGGCTCGAGGCGTCGATCCGCCAGACGTTCCCCGATCTGGTGATCCACACCCCCCACGCGACCGGTCGCTACCGCCTGCCGTGGAGCTTCTCCACCTTCGATTACCGAACGCTCTGCGAGCTGCTCGACGACCAGAACGACGTTTCGTTCGAGACGGCGAAGGTCGATGGCCGGACCAGTTACACCGTCCACACCGACCGAGGCGACCTGACGGCACCGCTGATCGTCGACGCGCTCGGCTGGCGGCGCGTCCTGGCGGGGGACGGCTACCAGCCCCCCGATGCGCCGCTGTCGCGCGGCCTGGAGGTGCATCCCCACGGCGAGAGCGAGGAGCTCGAGATCTGGATCGACCGCAAGTACGTGCCCGCGGGTTACGGCTGGAGCTTCCCCGCGCGTGACGAGATCCGTATCGGCGTGGGCTCGTTCGACCCGCGCTTCCACGTCAAGGACACCACTGTCGAGCTGGCCTCGGACCTCGACCGCGAGGCGGTCCGCTACCAGGGCAACTGGATCCCCCACAGGCTGCGCAACGCCACCGAGGAGGGGATCTTCTTCGTAGGCGACTCCGCCGGGCACTGCCTGCCGCTCACCGCCGAGGGCATCCGCACCGCGTTCTACTTCGCGATCGCCTGCGGGCGCGAGCTGCGCGGGGTGGTCGAGGGCCGCTCGGCGCGGATCGACGCCGTCCGGCGCTACCACGAGTTCAGCGCCGCCCACCGCTGGAAATTCGAGTCGATGCTCGGCGTGCAGCGGCTGATCCCCCGCGTGCCGCCGCGCCTGCTCGGGCCCGCGATCCGCGCCATGAGCTCGCAGCGCTTCGTGGACTGGTCCTTCGGGCACTACCTCAACATTGCGCCGCCCTCGTTCGCCTCGCCGACGCCGATGCCGACGGCGGACGAGCGCGTGCCGGCGGCCGTTTAGCCGTCAGAGCGCACTCCACCTTTCGTCGAGCCATACCCCAGGTGGGTGCATCCGACCGTAACGGCGGTCGATCTATGCGTGCATGGATGGTGGGAGGCGCCATGGATGGCTGCCGATCGCCGGCGCGCTCGTGCTGCTCGTGAGCGCTGCGTTGTGCCCAGGACGGGCCGCCGCGGCCGGCCGGTCGCTGCCACCGCAGGGGCTTTACGAGAGCTGCGATGTGCAGTACCAGCTGGATGCCTGCGAGCAGCGGCTTCGGGCCGCGTCGGACGCCGGCTTCCGCGTGGTGCTGAACTACCAGCAGTTCCTCGCCGATCGCGACCACATCCTGGCCTACGCGGCTGCCGCGCAGGCGGCGGGAATCAAGCTCGTCTGGCCGCTGAAGGACGCGCCCTGGTGGAGCGGCTCGGGGTTGCGGAGCGCCTATCCGGCGCTCGCGCGGGACTGTGCCTGCACCAGCGACGGGCAGTTCCTCGCCTGGGTGGTGGACCTCGTGCGCTGGCTGCCGGCCACCTGGGGCTACTACGTCGGCGACGAGACTCCCCCGACCTACGCCGCCCGCGTCCGCCAGCTGGCGGCCCGGGTGCGCGCCCTCGATCCCGTGCATCCACGGCTGTTCGTCGGCGACGGCGAGGACATCGGCAGCGTGTCCCCGTTCAGCGCCGCGGCGGATGTGCTGGGCGGCTTCGTCTATCCGGTCGGCACCCCGCGCCCACTGTCGACGGTGGCCAGCGTGAGCGATGGCATGACGCGGCTGGCGCGCGGCCGGAAGCGCCCAGCCGTGGTGCTCCAAGCGTTCAGCTGGGGCCAGTACCCCGACCCGGGCGCCCGCTTCCACGCGGTCTGGCCCACCCGCCGGCAGCTGCGCACCGAACGCGACCTCGCTCTGGCAGCCGGCCGCCCGCGCCTGCTGCTCTGGTACAGCCTGTTCGACATCGCCCGCTCCGACGATCCAGAGCGGCACTGGGGCGATCTCGTGTGGGCGGCGCTCGGCTCGAGCCGCGCGCCCCAGCTCACTCCTCCCGCCTAGGCGCCAGCCGCCAGATGGCGGCGCCCACCACGATCAGCGTGACCCCGGCGAGGGCCAGCCAGCCCAGGTGGAGACCCGTGAACGCGAGCGTGCCGCCCGCCGCAGTCCCGGTGGTGATCCGGCCGTACAGAGCGCCCCCCCTCAGGTGCTGTGCCAGGCCCAGTCGGCTCGCCGGAACGCCAGCCAGGCGGAGCGGACGAAGAACGCTTCTCGAAACACCCCGTACAGCTCCTCGGGGACCAGCAGCAGCGCGGCGAGCGCATATGTCCAACCGAGCTTCCACACCGTGAGGGCGCGCTCGACGGCGACAACTCCGGACAGGACGCTCCACTGCCAGCGCACCTCGAGGCCGTGACTCAACGCCACCGTCAGCCCGATCAGGCTGAACAGCAACAGCCGCGTGAGCATGGCCGCGCAGAGCAGGAGCTGCCGCCCGATGTCGGGCAGCGTGACCCGGGTGACCCCGTAGCGCCTCAGCTCCTCGAGCGTGCCGCGCTGCCAGCGGATGCGCTGCCGCCACAGCCTGCACAGCGTGGGCATCACATCCGTGCGGACGCGGCACGCGCGCGGCGCAATGCAGCGGTACCCGCGGTGCCGCAGCGCGAGGCTGATCTCGTAGTCCTCGAGCATCGACGAGGGGTCGTAGACGAAGCCGCGCTCGTCGCGCAGCTCCCGCACGACCCGCATGCTGTACATCGTCGCCGTGCCCGAGAGCACGAACGTCATGCCGCGCTTGCGGGCGAGGCTGCGCGCGAAGCGCGCGTACTCGAGTCGTTGCAAGCCGCCCAGCAGGCCGCCTCCGTCCTTGCCGTAGAACGTCGCGCAGATTCCGCCCACGCGGCTGTGTCGTACCTGGGTGGCCAGCGCGTTCTCGATGAACGCCTCGTGCAGCTCGGTGTCGGCGTCCATGATCAGCACGGAGTCGTCCGTGCCGACTATCCCGGTGCGCTCGAGCCGCTCGAGCGCTTGATTCAGCGCCCCCGCCTTCTTGTGGCGATTGCCGTCGCTGCGCCAGAGGGTCCAGCCCGGCCGCGCGCCGACGATCGCCTCCGTGCCGTCGCGGCAGTCGTCGGCCATGACGATCATCTGGTCCGGCCGGCGCGACTGGCGCTCGACCGAGCGCAGCGTCGCCTCCACCGTGCGCTCCTCGTCCTTGGCCGGAATCAGGACGACAACTCGCGCACGGCAGGCGCCCGGCATCCCGCTGCCATCTGCCCGTCCCATCGGCAGGGCACTTCAGCAAGCGATTGGCGTGTCTACCACCCAGGGGAGAGCGCGAGTGCGCCTATTTGGCCATGTTCTACCCCATAGGGGGTAGTTTCCTGAGAACTCAAAATGGTCAAATTTGGCCGACTTTCGAGCGCCGAGCCGGACCCACTCGGGCGTTCAAGGACGCTCAATCGGTCAATATGACGCCTACGTCAGGGTTGATTCGAGCCGCGAAGTCCCGGAGCTCAGGACGCGAGAACCAAGCAGGGCAAGGACGCAGGGAGATCGCAGGGCGCCAGCCCGCGATCGACTGAGGACGCAGCCCTGCGACGGTTCGCAGCGGTCTGAGCCAGTGACTATTTGGCGT
>JBKPDA010000204.1:0-4970 GCA_046727635.1 Actinomycetota bacterium
GGCACGGTGCCGATTCCGCGGCCGCCCCACCAGGACGCCTGGGCGTCGGTGGACACTCCGATCGCGCCGGCCACGTGGGCGGCCCAGCCGTCGCCCGTCTGCACGAGCCAGTGGTCGTGCCGGGCGGGGAAGAAGAGGATCTGCTTGTCGCCGGCGGCCTCCACCACCTCCCGCACGTTGCGCATCACGAGCGTGCGGCGAGCCAGGCAGCCCAGGTAGACGGTCTCGAGGTGGGCGAACAGCGCGTAGTCGCCCTCGATCGTCATCACGGTCTCGAACGGCTCGATCTCGTCGCCCTCGTGGAGGGCGCGCACGGTCAGCTCGTCCCAGCCCGGCTGCCACTCGCCGTCGGTGTCGTAGACGCCCGAGCACTCCTTCACGATCGCGACCGCCTCGTCGACCCCGCCCAGCACCGAGTGCTGCTTCTGGAACACCTGCATGGTCACGCTCGGCCGGCGCCCCTCGGCCAGCAGCAGCTCGCGGGAGAAGTTGAAGTAGGCGTCCGAGTAGTAGCCGTCTCGGATGCGCTTTACGGGGAGGCGGAAGACCGACGGGTCCAGGCGCTCGTGGCGTGCGCGCGTGGCCATGAAGAGATGGTAAGTGCCGAGCTCCTACGCAGCTTCGACGCGCAATATCTCTGCCAGCGCGGCTCGCCCTACCTCCAGCTGCTCCTCCGTCGGCTCCCGCGTGCCCACGAGGCGCTGGATCTCGTATCCGGGCCGCCGCAGCGCGCTCGCGAGGCGCGAGCCGGAGTGGCGCTCCGACCAGGCGAACAGCTCGAGCGCCACGGCGATCCCACCGAGCGCCGACAGGGCGTCCGCGGTGCTACCGCGCAGGCCGGCCCTGCGCAGGGCCACGTTGCCGACCGTCGTTGTGGCGAGCAGCGGGGCCACGAGGTTCGAGCCGCAGCGGTCGTGCTCCTTGCTGGCGGCCGCCGCCTCGCTGTCCTGCTCGTAGGCGGCGATGGCCTTGTGCTCCACGCCGTGGTAGGCGGCGATGTCGCCGCCTCGCAGCACGAGCAGCGCGGGGGCCAGGCCGAGCGCGGACACTGCGGCTTCGCGCCCCAAGGTGCGCTCGCCGCCCTTGCGCACGGCCTGCGAGATCACGGCGGCCAGCAGCATGCCGCCGAGCGCCTTCGCGTCCTCCATAGGGAGCCCGGCCTGCGGCATCCGCCGCTTGACGATCGGCACGATCGCGAACGCCTCCGCCAGCTTCGACACACCGCGCGCGCCTGGCACGCGGCCCAGCGCGCGGGAGCCGAAGTCGGGCTTGGGGCCGGACGCCACCTCGATGCGCCCGTCGCGCGTGCGGATCGCGGCCGCCCAGTGGGTCGGGCCATGCACCAGCAGGCCGTTGCGCAACGCCATCCCGCCGAGCCGAAGCTTGTCCTGCTTGCTCATCCGAGCATCTTCGTCGCAAGGCCCGCGTAGAAGCGTGCTGCCAGTCCGAGGTCCTCCACGGGGATGCGCTCGTCGGCGCCGTGCACGAGTGGCGCGGCCTCGAACCCGTTCATCTTCGATTGGGGGAAGAACCCGTACGCCACGCAATCCGGGAACGCCGAGCGGAACCAGCGCGAGTCGGTGAAGCCGGGGAGCACCGACGGGACGATGCCGGCACCCGGGTCCTCCACCGCAAGGAACTCGCGGATGTGGTCCATCAGCGGCGTCTCGATCGGCGAGCGGTTGCCCACCACGCGCTCGTCGAAGGCCAGCTCGTACTCCTCGCCGTCCAGCGTCTCCTCGATGCGGGCGCGCGCGTAGTCCTCGCCCAGCCCCGGCGGCACGCGGCAGTCCACCTTCACCTCGGCGTGCGACGGGATCACGTTGATCTTGTCGGAGGCCCTGGCCATCGTGGGGGTGAAGGTCACGCCCAGCATCGGCTCCACGAGCACGGCAAGCCGCGGGTCCTTCAGCTCCACGGTCCGGAGCGCCGCCCGCAGGTCGCCGTTCACGTGCACACCGAGGCCGTCGAGATAGGCCAGCGGCTCGGGCGTGGGCTCGGGCACCACGCCCGCCTCGCCGAGGCGCGAGAGGATCGGGGCGAGCTTCACGAGCGCGTTGTCCCCGATGCGCGGGATCGACGCATGCCCCGCGCGCCCGCGCGTGGAGACCGTGAAGCGGAACACGCCCTTCTCGGCGACGCACACCGGGTACACGCGGTGGCCGTCGAACTCGAGCAGGTCGCCGCCGCCCTCGTTCACCAGCATGTCGCAGCGGACCTTGTCCGGGTGGTTGTCGCAGAGCCAGTGCGCGCCGTGCTCGGCGCCCGTCTCCTCGTCGGCGGTGACGATCACGAGCAGCTCGCCCGACTCGGGGCGCCAGCCCTCCTCCGCGAGCGCCACCGCGGCGGCCACCTCGGCCGCCACCTGGCTCTTCATGTCGAGCGCCCCGCGGCCCCACACGCAGCCGTCCTTCAGCTCGCCGGACCAGGGATCGACGGTCCACTCCGACGGCGTGGCCAACACGGTGTCCACGTGGCTGAGGAAGCCGAGTCGCGGGCCGTCCGAGGCGCCCTTCAGGCGGGCCACGAGGTTGGGACGGCCGGGCACCGACGAGAGCAGCTCGCACTCGAAGCCCACGCTCTCGAGCAGCTCCTTCAGGAACTCCTGCGCCGCCTGCTCGTTGCCGGGCGGATTGACGGTGTTGAAGCGGATCAGGCGCTGTAGCAGCTCGGTGGTGCGCTGCTCTAGTTCTGCCGATTCGGGCACGGGCGCTGAGTATATGGACGGGGTATGAGGCAACCGCCCGGGCTGCCAGACTCTGGCTGTGGAGCAGCTCTTCCACACCGACGAGACACCGCGCGGGCGCACCTCGGTGCCGCCCGAGGAGCAGCCGCTGGCCGTGCGCATGCGGCCCACCACGCTGGCGGAGTTCATCGGTCAGGAGCATCTGCTCGGTGAGGGCTCGGCGCTGCGTACCGCGCTCGAGGAGGGCAAGCCGCACTCGATGATCCTCTACGGGCCGCCCGGCACGGGGAAGACCACCTTGGCCCGGCTCCTGGCTCTGAACGCCCGCACCGCGTTCGAGGAGGCATCGGCCGTGAACGCCGGCCGCCAGGAGGTGCGCGACGTGCTCGAGCGCGCGGAGCACCGCCGCCGCACGAGTCACGAGGGCACGATCTTCTTCCTCGACGAGATCCACCGCTTCAACAAGGCGCAGCAGGACGCGCTCCTGCCGGCGGTGGAAGAGGGGCTCGTGGCGCTGGTGGGCGCCACCACCGAGAACCCGTACTTCGAGGTGAACTCGGCGCTCCTGTCGCGCTGCACGGTGTACGAGTTTCGCTCGCTCGAGGACGCTCATGTGCTCGCGCTGCTGCGCAGGGCGCTGGCCGACGAGCGCGGGATCGCGGAGCCGCCGCACGTGCACGACGATGCGCTCGAGTTTCTCGCGGCGCGGGCGGGCGGCGACGCGCGGATCGCTCTCGCCGCGCTGGAGGTGGCGTGCGAGACGGCGGGCGGCGACCCGGTCACCCTGCGCCACGCCGAAGACGCGCTCCAGCGCAAGGCGCTCCTGTACGACAAGGGCGGCGACCGCCATTACGACACGATCTCCGCATGGATCAAGGCCACCCGCGGCTCCGACCCCGATGCCTCGATGCTCTACCTCGTGGAGATGCTGGAGGGCGGCGAGGACCCGCGCTTCATCGCACGGCGGATGGTCGTGCTGGCCAGCGAGGACATCGGCAACGCCGACCCGAACGCACTCCAGGTGGCGGTCGCGGCCGCGCACGCGGTGGAGCACGTGGGCATGCCGGAGTGCGCCTTCAACCTGGCCCAGGCCGCGATCTACCTGTCGCTGGCGCCGAAGTCCGACACCGTGAAGCGGGCGCTCGGAGCCACGGCGTCCTGGGTCGCCGAGCACGGCGCACCGGAGCCGCCCGGCTACCTTCGCAGCACCGCCTATCCGGGCGCCCGGGCCCTGGGCCGAGGGGAGGGCTACGACTACCCGCACGCCCGCGCCGAGGGCGTCTCACCGCAGGAGCTGATGCCGCCGGAGGCGGTGGGGGAGCGGTTCGTGGAGCTGACCTCGCGCGGCGCCGAGGCCTCGCTGCGCGAGCGGCTCGAAGAGATCCGGCGGCTGCGCGGGCGCTAACGCGTTCCGCCCGAGCGTTCGCCGTTTGGCGCTGCGCCTCCGGAAACGGCAGCAATAAGAAGCGGCTCCCAGGTTTGTTCGACAGCAACAGCCTCACTTCGGGCCGCTCTTCATTGCTGTCGTTTCGGACCACGTTCGGCGTCTGGCCCGGCACGCGAGCTGACCGCTAAGGGCCGGCCCAGCCCGCCAGCCGCAGCCCGTCTCGCACGGCGTGCTCGGCGCCCGCCATCGCCACGACCGCCAGCGCGAACAGCGCCACCGTGAGGCGCAGGGGAGTCTTCCTCCGCGCCGCCCACAAGAGCGCCATCGCCACCACCACCTCGGCGGCCAACGCCGCATCGGCCGCGCGGCCCGTCCATTCGCGGCCCAGGAGCAGCGCCTCGCCCGCGAACGCGCCGGTCAAGGCCGCGACCGCGAAGGCGCGCTGCACCACGTTGCCGTCGCGCCAGACGGCGCCCGCCAGCCCGAACAGGGCACCCGCGGGAAGCGCCACCAATCCCCACGCGAATGCGAGCGGCACGGCATACGGCGCCGCGGCTGGGCCGCCGGTCACGACGGTGAGCAGGTACCAGCTCGCCGTCCCGAGCGACAGCGCCACGCCGCCGGCCCATGCCCCGCCTGCGCGCGAGCGCGAGAAGAAGCCCAGCGACCACGCCACCGCCAGCCACGGCGCACCGAGCGCCATGAAGCTTCGGCCGAGGGTCGACAGTGCGGCTCCGTGGGGCAGGTCGGCGCCCACGTGCACGGCCACCCGACCCGCTACGCCAAGGGCCAGGGCGCCCGAGAGAGCCAGCCCTACGAGCCGGCGATCCTGATGCTCCGTGGGCCCCGGAAGCCTCATGTCACCCAGGATACGAGCATGAGGCAAGCTCTTAGAGC
>JBKPDA010000205.1:0-4688 GCA_046727635.1 Actinomycetota bacterium
CTGATCTGGCTGGCCGGCATTCCCGGGGCCATCCTGGTGACGGCCGCCGTCGGCTCGCGCTGGTACCAGCATCGCCTCGACCGCGCCACCCGCGCCTACCGCAAGAGCGCCGTCCTGCTGGCCTTCGACGATCGCTGCGGACGCCGCGGCCACCCCGCCCGCGGCCAGGGCTGGAGCCCGGAGAAGCGCTATCGCCGGGCGAGCTGGCGCCGGCCCGTCTAGCACCGATCGGCGACCCCGGCCGCAGGACGGCGGGTCTAAACTCGGATTGATGGCCAAAACGCCGAAAACACCGGCCGAGACTCCCGCCGCGGACGCAGCCGCGCCCAAGGCGGCGGGGCCGAAGGACGGCGCGCCCGAGCGGGCCGCGAAGCCCGCCACCTCGCGTACTCGGGCCAGGGCCGCGACGGCGGAAGCCCGCGCCGCCGCGGCCGGCACCGCGGAGCTGGACTTCGAGCACAAGCCCGTCGATAAGGCCGGTCCGCACGCGCCGGCGGCAGGTCCGGCCACCGACGCTCTCACGGACTTCGAGCGCGGCCTCCTCGGCGATCTGCTTGCGGTGATCGAGGAGCACTCCTCGGACGCCGCGCAGGAGATCAACCGCGACAGCGTGGAGCGCGCCTTCGTGTTCGCGTGCGAGCACCATGCGGACCAACGGCGGCGCTCCGGCGAGGACTTCATCATCCACCCGGTCGGCGTGGCCAAGATCTGCGCGGGCATGCGGCTCGACACCGAGACGCTCTGCGCCGCGCTGCTGCACGACACGGTGGAGGACACGAGCGCCTCGCTCGACGAGGTGCACGCCGAGTTCGGCGAGGAGATCGCCACGCTCGTGGATGGCGTCACGAAGCTCACCGGCATCACCTTCCAGAGCCGCGACGAGCGCCAGGCCGAGAACTACCGCAAGATGATCGTGGCCATGGCCGCCGACGTGCGGGTCATCCTGATCAAGCTCGCCGACCGTCTCCACAACATGCGCACGCTCGGGCCGATGCCCAAGCAGAAACAGCAGGAGAAGGCCAAGGAGACGCTCGAGATCTTCGCGCCACTGGCGCACCGGCTCGGCATCCACGCGATCAAGTGGGAGCTCGAGGACCTCGCCTTCGCCACGCTGCACCCGCGCAAGTACAAGGAGATCAAGGCGCTCGTGAACCAGCAGCGCGAGGAGCGCGAGGGCTACGTGGCGCGCGCCGGCCAGTACTTGGAGAAGGAGCTCGAGGACGTCGGCATCAAGGCCGACATCTCCGGCCGCGCGAAGCACTTCTATTCGATCTACTCGAAGATGACCAAGAAGGGCCGCGAGTTCAACGAGATCTACGACCTCACGGCCATGCGAGTGCTGGTGGAGTCCGTGAAGGACTGCTACGGCGCGATCGGGGTCATCCACTCGCTGTGGAAGCCGCTGCCCGGGCGCTTCAAGGACTTCGTGGCGATGCCCAAGTTCAACATGTACCAAGCCCTCCACACCACGGTGATCGGGCCCGAGGGCAGGCCGCTAGAGATCCAGATCCGCACGCACGACATGCACGACACGGCGGAGTACGGCATCGCCGCCCACTGGATCTACAAGGACGGCGGCTACAAGGGCGGCAAGCGCACGCCGCCCACCGGCGTGGAGGACAAGGTCGAGTGGCTCAAGCACCTGCTCGACTGGCAGCGCGAGCTGAAGGACCCGCAGGAGTTCGTCGAAGGCCTGAAGGTCGACCTCTTCGAGGACGAGGTGTTCGTCTTCACGCCTAAGGGCGAGGTCAAGTCGCTGGCCGCGGGCGCCACCCCGCTCGACTTTGCCTACGAGGTCCACACCGACGTGGGTCACCGCTGCGTGGGCGCGAAGGTGAACGGCAAGATCGTGCCGCTGCACTACGAGCTGAAGTCCGGCGACATCTGCGAGGTGCTCACCTCCAAGCAGGAGCGCGGACCGTCGCGCGACTGGCTGTCGCTGGCCAAGACCGCGCGCGCCCAGTCGAAGATCCGCGCGTGGTTCAAGCGCGAGCGGCGCGAGGACTCCGAGCGCGCCGGCCGCGACATGCTGCAGGAGAACCTGAAGCGCCAGGGGCTGCCGCCCCAGAAGCTGGCCGGCTCGCCGCTGCTGGCGGACGTGATCCGCGAGATGGGCTTCAAGAAGGGCGACGAGTTCTACATCGCCCTGGGCCAGTCCAAGATCTCGTCCAAGGTCGTCGTCAACAAGATCATGCAGCGGCTGAAGCAGGGCGAGGCGGCCGTGGAGCCCGCCGGCCCGGTCGACGACCTGCTGGCCAAGCGCGAGAAGCCGAAGCCGACTGCCGCCTCATCGAGCTACGGCATCAAGGTGGAGGGCATCGACGACGTGCCGCTGCGTCTGGCGAAGTGCTGCCGCCCGGTGCCCGGCGACCCGATCGTCGGCTACATCTCACTCGGCCGCGGGATCACGATCCACCATGAGCACTGCCCGAACGCCAAGGCGCTGATGAAGAGCCCGGAGCGCTTCACCGACGTCTCCTGGGAAGGCACGGGTGCCACCTCGTTCCGCGTGGAGCTGGAGGTGGATGCCTGGGACCGCCACCGCCTGCTCGAGGACCTCTCGCGCACCTTCGCCGAGAGCGGCATCAACATCCTCGAAGCCCGTTGCACTGTGGTCCACCCGATGGTGAAGAACCGCTTCGTGGTCGAGGTGGGGGACACCGCGGCGCTGAAGAACTGCGTGCAGCGCCTGCGGAACATCGAGTCCGTCTTCGACGCTTACCGGGTCACTCCGACGAGCTGACGTCAGTCGAGCGCGCGGCTCAGTGCCGCGTGCGCTGCCCGAAGGAATACTCATAAACACCCGGGCGGAAACGTAGGATCTCGTCGCGGGAGGGCTCGATCCCGTCGGGCACACGCGTCGGGTCGAAGACGATCGCTTCCCCGGATCCTTCGTCGAGACCATTCAGCTCCAAGGCCCCGACGGTCACGAACCGCTGTTGGGCGTCTCCGGCTCCAGCGGCCACGATCGCCTCCCGCTTCTTCCCCCAAACCGCGGTCGGGTCGCATATGCGATCCAGCTCCTCCCGCGACGCGAATTGGAGCTCGAGCCGGAAGCGGATCGGCTGCACGGGCGTGCGCCCGAGACGCTCCCACAAGTCCCGCTGGAGCTGATCGCGTGCGAGCTGCCTCCCCTCCAGCCGCGAGACTGAGACCTCGCCCTCGTCGGGGATCCAGCTGTAGCGGACGTAGTGCTCCGCGCCTTTCTCGTTGATCCACCTGAAGGCGTGGATCGCGTTGTAGCGGCAGTGGGCGTAGCTGGACACCGGTTTTCTCATCACCATGGCCGCAAGCGCCCTGAGCGCCTCGGGGTGCCTGAGGAGAAAGGGCCCGATCGCCGGCCGCGGCTTGGGCGTGCCCCCGTGCACGCGTGCGAAGGCACGGTTCATCGCCATGAAGGTCTTGGGATCGCGCACGAAGAAGCAGGGCAGCGTCACCGCTACGAGATCGGTGTGGCCGCCGTCGTAGTGGAACCTGGTCGCCATCCCTCTTTCGTCGCGCTTCCCGTCGGGAACGGACGGGTCGCCGGCGGCGTTCGAGAACCTGACGGTGACCCGGATCGACTCGCCCTGCATGTGTGGCGCGCGCGTCAGCTCACGCGCCACGGCCGTCGGTGTGAACTCTCCGCTGCAGAGCACCCCCCTCGCGTGGGCCGGGCGGCAGCCAGGGTGTTCCCCGAATAGCTCCGCGATCCGCTCGATCGCCTGCTCAGGTGAGGGCTCCATGCTTTGAACTCCCGAGGTCGACCCGCCACACGAGGGGGCGGCGGGGGTCAGGCTGGTAGGTGCAGAAGGTCCCCGTCCGAATCGTTACCCCGAGCTCATGCCCGAGCTCGGGGTCGTGCTCGACCACGCGCTTGATCGTCGCGCGGATCGCCTTGGTCACGCTCACCCGCGCTCGCTCCGGGTTCGACGCCGCCTTGCGGTCGCGGCCGCCGAGGCCCACCGCGCCGGCCAGCTCCCTCGTCAAGAAGTCGATCTCCTCGCGGGCGCCGGCCGCCCGCTCGGGGTCGTTGAACGATTCCGCCTCGTCGAGCTCTTCGTGAAGCTCCTCGAGTCGGCGGCGATACGCGCTCTTGGCCTCCGCGTCAAGCAAGGGGCCGGCGTCGTCGCTTGCCGCGGTCCGCAGCGACAGCCCCTCTGCTCGAGCCTGATCACCGGCTCGGGGGTCCCTCCCTTCGCCCGGGCGCGCAAGCTCCGCCGCATAAATCTCCGCGCCGGGGTTCGCGAGCAGTACGGCCAGACACCGAAGGCCTTTGCTGTCCCGCAGGCGCACCGAGCGCTGATCGACCTCGAAGGTCCACACGTCGCCCTCCCGCCGCAGGCATGCGGAGGGAGGGGGTGCGGGGCGCACCGCGGCCCCGGCCTCTGTCGACGGACGCTCTGCGCCGATGGCGCCGCGCAGGCGGTCGACTCGCTCAGTGAAGCTGTCGACCCCGAGTTCCTGGACCAGCGCGGCTGCGTCGTCAAGCAGCTCGAGCGCGCGTTCGCGGTCGCCGGCATCGTCACGCTTCAGGCGCATCTCGACCTCGTCCATGGTCACTCGCAGCCGAACCGGCCGCGAGTTCATGTGCTCCGCCGCCTCCCGCGCTGCGAGCAGGTGAGCTTCGACGGCCCCCCAGTCGCTCCGAGCGCCGGCCAGGATGGCGAGGAAGCGCGCGACCGGCCCGACGAAAGCCGCCTGGGGAG
>JBKPDA010000206.1:0-7910 GCA_046727635.1 Actinomycetota bacterium
GATCCTCACGCCCTCGGGTCCGTTGGCCTCCAGTCGGGCGACTACAGGATGGCCGGGTTCGACGAGGCCGACGTGGTGATCGCCATGGGCTACGACCTCGTGGAGCACTCGCCCCAGCACTGGAATCCACAGCGCGACAAGAAGATCGTCTGCGTCGACTCGATCGCCGCCGAGATCGACGAGTACTTCATGCCCGAGGTCGAGCTCGTCGGCGACATCTACCACATCCTCGCCAGACTGGCCGAGGAGTGCCGGCACGTGCCGCACTCGGGTGGCTCGCAGCGCCTGCGGGAGGTGGTTCAGGGTCGCTTCGAAGCGGCGAAGGACGACAGCCAGTTCCCGATGCAGCCGCCGCGCGCGCTGTGGGAGATCCGCAAGGCGCTCGGCCACGAGGACGTGCTGATCTCGGACGTCGGGCTGCACAAGCTCTGGATCGGGCGCATGTTCCCGGCCTACGAGCCGAACACCGTGCTGATCGCGAACGGCCTGGCGGGCATGGGCTTCGCGATCCCGGCGGCGATTGCGGCGAAGCTGGTGCACCCGGAGCGCAAGGTAGTGGCCGTGAACGGCGACGGCGGCTTCATGATGAACTCGCAGGAGCTCGAGACCGCGATGCGGCTGAAGACGCCGTTCGTCACGGTGATCTGGGAGAACAGCCAGTACGGCTCGATCGTCTGGAAGCAGGACAAGAAGTTCGGCCGCCACTTCGGCGTCGACTTCACGAACCCCGACTTCGTGCGCATGGCCGAGTCCTTCGGGATGCCGGCCTGGCGCTGCGAGTCGGTAGAAGACTTTCCGCAGCGTCTCGGGCAAGCACTTGCAATGGACGTTCCAACGCTGATCGTGCTTCCCATCGACTACTCGATCGACGTTGCGATCTCTGAGGAACTCGGTACGGAAACGGTGGCAACTTGAGGTCTCGGGTCTCGGGTGTCGGGTGTCCGGAAAGGACTTGACATGAGCATCGCTACGCAGGAACAGACCGTCGTCGACGCCGTTCGAAAGCAGCTCTTCATCGGCGGCGAGTGGCGCGATGCCACCGGCGGCACACTCGAGGTGGAGGATCCCGCCACGGGCGAGGCGCTCTGCGAGGTGGCGGACGCCACGCCCGAGGACGCTAAGGCCGCGCTTGACGCGGCGGTGGCCAAGCAGGCCGAGTGGGCTCAGGTGCCCGCCATCGAGCGCGGCGAGATCCTGCGCCGCGCGTTCGACAAGCTCGTGGAGCGCACCGACGAGCTGGGGCTGTTGATGACGCTCGAGATGGGCAAGCCGCTGGCGGAGTCGAAGGCGGAGATCGCCTACGCGGCCGAGTTCTTCCGCTGGTTCTCCGGCGAGGCCACGCGCATCCACGGCCAGTACAACGTGGCCGGGAACGGCAAGGGGCGTGTGCTGACGATGAAGCAGCCGATCGGCCCCTCGATCATGATCACGCCCTGGAACTTCCCGATGGCGATGGGCACGCGCAAGATCGGCCCGGCCATCGCCGCCGGCTGCACGATCGTGATGAAGCCGGCGAGCCAGACGCCGCTGTCGATGCTCGCGCTGGCCCAGATCCTCGAGGAGTCGGGCCTCCCCGGCGGAGTGCTGAACGTGATCACGAGCTCGTCGTCGGGCCGCACGATGGAGCCGCTGATCCGCGACCCGCGGGCGCGCAAGCTCTCCTTCACGGGCTCCACCGAGGTGGGCCGTGTGCTGCTCGAACAGGCCGCGGAGCAGATCCTGAAGGTGTCGATGGAGCTGGGCGGCAACGCTCCGTTCCTCGTGTTCGAGGACGCCGACCTCGACGCCGCCGTGGAGGGCGCGCTGCTGGCCAAGATGCGCAACATCGGCGAGGCCTGCACCGCCGCCAACCGCTTCCACGTGGCCGAGCCCGTGGCGGACGAGTTCGCCAAGCGCCTGGCCGACAAGATGGGCTCGCTGAAGGTGGGCCGCGGCACGGAACAGGACGTGAAGGTCGGGCCGCTGATCAACCAGGACGCTGTCGACAAGGTCGAGGAGCTCGTGGAAGACGCGCGCGGCAAGGGCGCGACCGTGGTGGTGGGCGGCAATCCGCTCGACGGACCCGGCTACTTCTACGAGCCGACTGTGCTCGGCAACATCCCATCGAACGCGCGCGTGCTGGAGGAGGAGATCTTCGGGCCGGTGGCGCCGATCGCGTCGTTCGCGTCAGAGGACGACGCGATCAAGGCCGCGAACAACACCCAGTTCGGGCTCGTCGCCTACGTCTTCACCAGCAACTTCAAGCGCGCGATTCGGGTAATCGAGGGCCTCGAGACCGGCATGGTGGGCCTCAACCAGGGCATGGTGTCGAACGCCGCTGCGCCATTTGGCGGCTGGAAGTGGTCCGGAATCGGCCGTGAGGGCGGTTTCGAGGGCATCGAGGAGTACCTCGAGACCAAATATGTGGCCGTGAACATGGACTGAAAGCTCCATTTCTGGACGCTCAGCGGGGCTTGAGTCCCGCGTCCAGGCTGCCGATAAATCTGGGGTAATGGGAGGTGAGGTTCAGGGGCAGGGCGGGCGCCATCTCGCCTGTACTCAGTCGAGCGTGCTGCTTCGGATAGTCCGGCGCACCCTCGGTGAGGAGGGTCTCGCCAGGCTGCTCGAGATGGCGGGCTCGAAGCGGACGGTTGCGTACCTGGACGACGTGACCAACTGGATCTCGCTGGACGAGTCGCTGGCGCTGTTCAAGGCGGCGGCCGAGCTGACCGGCGACCCGCAGCTCGCGCGGCGCGTCGGTGAGGAGGCTGTGAGCCAGCACGCCGGCACCCCGGTGGCCACGCTGCTGCGCTCGCTCGGCTCGCCGGAGGAGGTCTACCGGCAGATGGCCCTGGCGGCGACCAAGTTCAGCACGATCACCGAGCTCGATCCGCTCGAGGTCGAGCCTGGCCGCGCGGTGATCATCAGCCGCGTGCACAAGGGCTTCGTCCGCACGCGCGAGCACTGCGACTGGGCGCAAGGCCTGCTGAGCCAGCCCACGGTCCTGTTCGGCCTGCCGCCCGCCACGGTCGAGGAGACGACCTGCCAGGCGCGTGGGGACGAATGCTGCACATACGAGGCCACGTGGGACGCCGAGCTTGCCGCGGAGCGCAGCGATCCCACGAAGCACATCGCGGCGCTCGAGTCCCAGCTGAGTGCGATGACGGAGCGTCTCGAAAGCGTGTACGCCACCGCCACCGATCTGATCGCGGACGGCGACCTCGACTCGGTACTGGCGCGCATCACCGAACGCGCCGCCACCGCGGTCCGCGCGCCGCGGTATCTGCTGGCCGTGCGCCCGGATGAGGAGTCGGACCTGCGCTGCCACCACAGCGGCTTCGAGGAGAGCCAGGCGCGCGAGCTGGCCGAGCAGCTGCTCGAGTCGGCGGCGGAGGACCTGCCCGCCTCGTGGCTCGTCGTGGACGTCAGCTCGAACCGACGCGCCTACGGCCGCCTCGTGGCCATGTCCGACAGCAGCTTCTTCCCGCAGGAGCGCTACCTGCTCGAGCTCTATGCCCGCTATGCCGCCACCGCGCTGGATGGGGCGACCGCCCTCGACGAGGCCAAGCGAGGCCACGACGAGGCGCGCGCCCTGCTGGAGCTGGCCCGCGCGCTGGCGGAGGCCGCCACCAGCGACGAGGTGGCCGTTCGGCTGGCCGAGACGGTGCCGGCGGTGGTGGACTGCGACCGCGTGAGCGTGTGGGTGTGGGACGACGACACCCGCCAGCTCGTGTGCCGCGCCAGCTCGGGACCCGCCGCGCCGCGCGCAGATGTGATCGATATGCGCATCTCGCCCGAGCAGACCACCGACCTGCCGGGCATGCTCGCCGCGCCCGACACGGCGCCGCTGTTCTTCGATCGAAGCTGCGACGACGAGTTCGTCATCGGCATGCTCGACCGCTACGACTCGGCCGCGCTGATGGTTGCGCCGATCGTGGCCAGGGGCGAGTTCCTGGGGTCCCTGTGCGTGATCGTCAACTCCGACGCGAGCCGCCTGGAGCCCCGCCGTGAGCTGCTCGACCGCGTCTCAGGCGTGGTGGCGCAGGCGGCCAGTGCACTCCAGACCGCCCGGCTGATCGAGCGCACGAAGCACCAGGCCTCACACGACGGCCTTACGGGCCTCCCAAACCGCGGCCTCTTCGCCGACCGCATGGAGGAGGCGATGGCCGCAGCCGACTGCAGCGGCAGGCCCGTCGGCCTCTTCTTCGTCGACCTCGACTGCTTCAAGGCCGTGAACGACGAGTGGGGGCACGCCGTCGGCGACGAGCTGCTGCGGCAGGTGGCCGGCCGGCTGCTCGACACCGTGCGTTCGCACGACACGGTGGCCCGCCTGGGCGGCGACGAGTTCGCGATCATCCTCTCGGACGTCAGCGGTCACGACGAGGTCGAGGCAGCGGCTACCCGAGTGGCCCGCTCCTTCGACAAGCCGTTCGTTGTTGGCGGCGACCCGCTCTCGATCGGCGCCAGCGTGGGTCGTGCCATCTGGCCCGAGGACGCGCGCGAGATCGAGGCGCTGATGCGCCACGCCGACACCGAGATGTACCGCGCCAAGCGCTCCGCGCAGCGGCGCGCGGTCGACGTCTAGCCGCGCGGCCTGACCATCGCCTCGAGATCGAGCGCCCGGTCCAGGGTCGCGTCATCGACCCCATGGTCGCGGGCTACGTCGCGAATCGTCCGGCGGGAGGCCAGCGCCTCCTTGACGATCTCCGTGGCCTTGTCGTAGCCGATCTCCATGTTGAGCGCGGTAGCGATCGCCGGCGTGGACTCGGCGTGCTGCCGGTTCACCTCCACGTTGGCCTCGATGCCGTCCACGCACTTCTCCGCGAGCAGGGTGGCGGCGCTCGTGAGCAGGCCGATCGACTGCAGCAGGTTGCGCGCGATCAGCGGCACGCGCACGTTCAGCTCGAACTGGCCCTGCATGCCGCCGATCGTGATCGCGGTGTCGTTGCCGATCACCTGGGCGCTGACCTGCAGCACCACCTCCGGGATCACCGGGTTGACCTTGCCGGGCATGATCGACGAGCCCTTCTGCAGCTCGGGCAGCGCCAGCTCGCCCAAGCCGGTGCGCGGGCCCGAGCCCATCAGCGCCAGGTCCTGCGCGATCTTCGTGAGCGACACGGCCACGACTTTCAGCGCGCCCGACAGCTCCACCAACGCGTCGCGGTTGGCCTGCGCCTCGAATGGGTCGGCGGGCGGCTCGGCCGCCACGCCGGTGGTCTCCTTGAGCTTGGCGCGCACGCCCGCGGCGAACTCCCGATGCGTGTTGAGACCCGTGCCCGTGGCAGTGCCGCCGAGCGGTATCTGTGCCACGCGCCCGAGCGCGTCCTGCACGCGCTCGGCACCAAGCCGCGCCTGCGCGGCATAGCCGCCGAACTCCTGTCCGAGGGTGACGGGCACGGCGTCCATCAGGTGGGTGCGGCCCGCCTTCACCACGTCCTTGAACTCGTCGGCCTTCGCGGCCAGCGACGCCGACAGCTGCTCGAGCGCGGGCACCAGCTTGTCACTGGCCTCGGCGAGCGCGGCGAGGTGGACGGCCGACGGAAAGACGTCGTTCGACGACTGGCCCATGTTCACGTGGTCGTTCGGGTGGGCGCCGTCGCCGGCGAGGTTCGCGATCACCTCGTTGGCGTTCGTGTTCGAAGACGTGCCCGAGCCGGTCTGGAAGACGTCGATCGGGAACTGGTCGTCATGCTGGCCATGGGCCACCTCGTCGGCCGCGGAGGCGATCCGCTCAGCCAGCTCCGGATCCAGCAGCCCCAGCTCGGCGTTGGTGCGCGCGGCGGCTGCCTTGATGCGTGCCAGCCAGTGCACCACGGGCGCGGGCACTCGCTCGCCCGACACCTTGAAGTTCTCTACGGCCTTACGGGTCTCCCCACCCCACAGCTCCTGCTCGGCGATTTGATCGGTCATTTTCCGAAGGCTATCGATCAGCCGCTCGCGCGCCCTGCGTGCTCGCCGGCCCGGTACGCGCGTGAGCTCACGTCGACGTCCTGGAGCTCCTGGTCGAGCCGCCGGACCAGCTCGTCTGCCACGCCCTGCGCCTCGGCGGCTCCGCGGTGGGCGGCCCCGATCAGGTAGCCCAGCTGCGTGGCGGCGGGTCCGTTGGGCCCGGCGTGGGCTCCAACGGCCAGGGTCTGCACCACGCTGAGCATGGTCGAGCCGACCGTTTCGAGGTCGCCGCTGTCGGCGTCGTGGGCCAGGCAATCGGAGATGCGGGTGCCGTCCGGCAGGGCCACCGGCCCCGGCGCCTTGGCGAGCGCGGCCCGCAGCTCGGACACGCGAGCGCTCGCCCGCCCGCCCGTGCAGATGGAGGGCGCGCGGTCCGCTCCGCTGTGGCGGCTACAGGCGGAAGCCGCAATCCCGGTCGTCACGAGCAGCACGGCAAGGCCAATCCGATCGAGTCCGCACACCTTTCGCCGCCGAGCTCGTGCATTCGCGCGGCGAGGCAGGCGAGACCGAGCCGGCTCATGGTCTGATCGGATCACTGGAGGACGGAACCCCCTTCTCGCCCCACGGGACTCCAAGGAATCGCACTCATGATGACCATGGCCCTCGCCGATCGGCCGTTCCTCGGCTCCGTTCGGTCCGCACTCACAGATCAAATCCGTTTCTGCTCCCGCTGCGGTGTGGTCCGCGAAGAGCGTGAGCTTCGCTTCAACCCGCCCGACGTCGAGCGCGTCTGCTCCGACTGCGGCATGGGCGTGATGCTCGTCTGCGGCCGCGATGCGCTGCCGAACGAGCGCATGGCCTTCCTGATCGTCACCGACGACTTGCGCGTCAGTGCGGTGAGCCAAGCCGCCGAGCGCATCTTCGGCTCGGAGCGCGATCTGATTGGCACGATGCTGTTCGCCACGATCAGTTGCCCGCTTGGGCTCGAGGAGATGGCGATGCGCGTGGCGCGCGCCGCCAGTGGAGATAGGGACGTGATCCTCCTCCCAATCGAGCTGGAGCGCGGCGCTCGCATGGGCTTCCGGAACCTGGAGGCTCGCGTGGGGAGCTGCGGGCCGCCTCGTGGCGCGCTCGTGGTCCTCGAGCCGCTCCTCTCCTAGCACCGCTTTTCTGCACGAAGTCGGACATCCGTCCATTTGGGCGTACGCGCCCATGCTCTTGACAGGTTCGGGGCCGATATGACAAGCGAAGCAGTGCAAGATCGAGTTCAAGGCTTGTCAAAGTGCGCAAAATCCGCGAAAACCTCTGCAGTCGGTGGGGGAATCAGTGCTCGCTGACTCTCAAAGGAGAGACGCTATGAGCGGCATTCGCACAAACGCGGCAGCAGAGCTACTGGGCGTCAGTCCGAACACGCTTCGGAGCTGGGAGAGGCGCTTTGGCTATCCGAAGCCACGTCGGACCAGTGGCGGTCACAGGCAGTACGACCTTGGTGAGCTCGAGGCGCTGAGAAGGGCGCTCCTCGAGACCCACAACATCTCCTCGGCGATCGAGGTGGCCCGCCAGCGCGGCGAAGGCCCGACCTCGGCGGCGCGACTCGTGGAGGCGTTCGACCGCTTCGACGACACGCTTGCCGATCGCGTGATGGAGGAGAGCCTCGCCGTTCGCTCGGTTGAGCGCTCGGTGGAGGACCTGATGCTTCCCGCGCTCGAGGCCGTGCGCGATCGCGAGGGGCGCGAGGCGGAGTACGAGCTGGCCTGTCGCTGGGCCACCGGCTGGCTTCACGCCGCACGCCGCGTCGTGCCCGCCGCCACGCGGCCCGAGGGAATCCTGCTGTTCGACTCGAGCGCGCGGCTCGACCTGGAGTCGATCCACGTCCAGTCGCTCGAGCTTGCGCTACGGCGCGGTGGCTTCCGGGTGCTGTTGCTCTCTATGAGCCTGGCGCAGGAGCGCCTGTCGCGCGCGATGCGCGCGCTCGACCCGGCGGCCCTCGTGGTCTGCGGCAGCAGCGCGACCCTCGACGTGGTCGGCCGCCTGGTGTACGC
>JBKPDA010000207.1:0-5535 GCA_046727635.1 Actinomycetota bacterium
CCCGGCTCGAAGCGCGTGTTCTCGAGTACCAGGAGCTCGCCCGCCTCGAGGCGGGCGACTCCTCGCCGCACCTCCGGGCCCACCACCTCGGGCGCTTGGTGAACGCGCTTGCCGATCAGCTCTGACAGCCGCCGCGACACCGGCGCGAGCGAGTACTTCGGGTCGATGCCGGTGGGCCTGCCCAGGTGCGAGCAGAGCACGAGCGCGGCCCCGCGCCCGCGCAGCTCGGTGAGCGTCGGCAGCGCCGCGCGGATGCGGGCATCGTCGGTGACCACGCCGTCGGCGAGTGGCACGTTGAAGTCCACGCGCACGAGCACGCGCATGCCCTCGCGCACGTCGAGGTCGCGCAGGGTCTTCTTGCGGAAGGCCGCCATCGAGGCGTTATGGACGGGTCGCGTGGTGTGCGTGGAGGCAGGCTAACTGCCTGCCTGCGCCGGTGCACGCGCGAGGACCCGCTCCGTCAGGTCGATCAGGCGGTTGGAGTATCCCCACTCGTTGTCGTACCACGAGCCAACCTTCACCAGCGTGCCGTCGACCACCATTGTGAGGCCCGCGTCGAAGATCGACGAATAGGGGTTCTGCTCGATGTCGCTCGAGACGATCGGGTCCTCTGTGTACTGGAGGATGCCCTCCAGCGACCCGGTGTCGGAGCGATCCCTGAACACCGAATTCACCTCATCGACGCTCGTCGGCTTCTCCACCACGCAGACCAGGTCCACCAGCGAGCCGGTGGGGAGCGGGTAGCGCACGGAGATGCCGTTGAGCTTGCCGTTCAACTCCGGGATCACCTCGCCGATTGCCTTGGCGGCGCCCGTGGACGTCGGCACGAGATTGATCGCGGCCGCACGCGCGCGGCGCGGGTCCTTGTGCGGCGTGTCGTGCAGCCGCTGGTCGCCCGTGTAGGCATGAATCGTGGTCATCAGTCCATGGACCACGCCGAAGTTGTCGTGGAGGACCTTCGCCACCGGAGCGAGGCAGTTGGTCGTGCACGACGCGTTCGAGATCACAGTGTGCGCCTCGGCGTCGTAGGCGTCGTCGTTCACGCCGGGCACCAGGGTGACGTCGACCCCCTTGGCCGGGGCAGAGACGATCACCTTCTTCGCGCCTCCCTCGAGGTGCTTGGCGGCATCTTCGCGGTTGGTGAAAAAGCCAGTGGACTCGATCACCACGTCCACGCCGAGATCGCCCCACGGCAACGCCGCCGGATCCTTCTCGGCGAATACTCGGAGCTCCTTGCCGTCGATCAGGATGCCCGTCTCAGTGGCCTCCACCTCGCCAGGGAACGGCCCGAGGATCGAGTCGTACTTGAAGAGATTCGCGAGCGACTTCGTGTCGAACAGGTCGTTGACGGCGACCCACTCGACGTCCGAGCCATTCGCGTAAGCCGCCCGCAGAACATTCCTACCGATACGGCCGAAGCCATTGATACCGGCCCTAACAGCCATTCGGCCGTCCTTTCTTTCGACTAGCCAGAGGGTCGAATCGGAGCCTATCAACCGGGCTTAGGGCCGCCGAGGCGGCTTTTCCACATCCCGGTGGACGACGTCTACGACATATTCGTCGGTGGCTCCGTAGACGCCCGCAAGGTGCTCGGCGATGACGACGGAGCGGTGCCGCCCACCCGTACAGCCGATGCCGATCGTGAGGTGCGACTTGCCCTCGCGCAGGTACGCCGGCAGCAGGTAGTCGAGCAACGGCAGCAGGCGTTCGTAGAACTCCGCGATGCCGTCGGAGCTCTCCACGTAGTCCACAACCGCGCGGTCGAGACCGGTGAGCTCGCGCAGCTCCGGCTCGTAGTGCGGGTTCGGCAGGAAGCGGACGTCGAACGACAGGTCGGCTTCGCGCGGCGCACCGTGCTTGAAGCCGTAGGTGAGGAACGTGATCGCCATCTTGCCGGCGGTCTCGGGCTCGAGCATCTTGTCGGCCACCACTCGCCGCAGCCGCGCTGCCGACATGTCCGTGGTGTCGATACGCACGTCGGCTCGCTCGCGCAGCGGCTCGAGCAGCGCGCGCTCGATCCGGATGCCGTCCGCCACGTTGCCGCCCGGCGCTAGCGGGTGACGCCGGCGGGTTTCCTTGTAGCGGTTGACCAGCACCTCCTCCGACGCGTCGAGGAACAGCAGCCGGTAGTCGGTGCCCCGCGCCTCCAGCTCGTCGAGCATCCTCAAGAGGTCCTCGAAGTAGTCGCCGCCGCGAACGTCTGACACCACCGCGGCGCGCTCCACCTTGCTGCCCTCGTGGCGGAAGAGGTCGGCCAGCGACAGGATCATCTCCGGCGGCAGGTTGTCCACGCAGAAGTACCCGGCGTCCTCGAAGCACTGCATCGCCTGCGACTTGCCGGCGCCCGAGAAGCCGGTGATCACCACGAAGTCCTCGATCGAGCCGCCCTGCACGGCGGGCTCGCCTGTGAGCCCGAGCGCCTTACGTAACGACGGTCTGCCGGGCATCCGCATCTACCTCACTTTATGCACGTAACCGTGGATCTCGCGAGCGACCTTGCCCGGCAGGCCGGGCACCGCCTCTAGCTCTTCGCGGCTGGCTTGGAGGAAGCGCTCGGGCGAGCCGAAGTGCTGGAGCAGCAGCCGCTTGCGCGCGGGGCCGACGCCCGGCAGCTCGTCGAGTATCGAGCGCGTCATCGCCTTGTCGCGGCGGCCGCGGTGGAACTCGATGGCGAAGCGGTGCGCCTCGTCGCGCACGCGCTGCAGAAGCTGCAGTGCGGCGGTGTCGTGCGGCAGGCGCAGCGGCTCGGAGGCGCCCGGCGTGAACACCTCCTCGATCCGCTTCGCCAGGCTCACCACGGTGACGCCCAGCTCGCGGAACTCCCCGAGCGCGCTCAGCCCCGCCGACAGCTGGCCCTTGCCGCCGTCGATCACGATCAGCCCGGGTGCCGTGGCGAAGCTCGCGTCGTAGCTCTTCTCGTGCGGCGAGCGCTCGCGCTGCGCCACGTACTGGGCCATCCGCCGCGACAGCACCTCCTGCATCGCGGCGAAGTCGTCCTGCGCCGCCTCGCGGATCGCGAAGCGCCGGTAGTCGGACTTCTTCGGCGCTCCGCCCTCGAAGACCACCATGCTCGCGACCGTGTGCGTCTCGCCCAGGTTGGAGATGTCGAAGCACTCGATCCGCATCGGGATCGACTCCATGCCGAACGCGCGCTGCAGCCCCTCGAGCGCCTCGATTCGCGCGATGCGGCGGTGCTCCGAGCGCAGCCGGTCCTGGTCGAGCGCCAGGCGCGCGTTGCGCTCGGCCAGCTCGAAGATGCGCCGCTTGTCCCCGCGCTCGGCGTGGCGCACCTCCACCGGCGCGCCGCGCTGGTCGCTGAGCGCCTCCTCCAGCACCTCCGTGCGGGTGAGGCCGCGCGGCACGATCACCTGCGGCGGGATGGCCGGCGAGGTGGCGTAGTACTGCAGGATGAACTCCTCGGCCACCTCGGACTCCTCGCGCCCGGCGGCGTTCTCCAGATAGAAGCTCTGGCGGTCGGCCAGCACGCCGTCGCGCACCTGGAAGACCTGCGCGTTGGCGTCGGTGCCCTCCGCCGCCACCGCAACGGCGTCGAGCGTGCCCACGGCCTCGTTCGAGATGCGCTGGCGCTCTAGCAGCGAGCGCACCGCCTTCAGGCGATTGCGCAGCAGCGCGGCCTGCTCGAACTCCTGTTCCGCCGCCGCCGCGCGCATCTCCTGCTCCAGGTCGCGCTCGATCTGGCGGTAACGGCCCGAGAGGAACGCGACGATCGACTCGATGCTCGACCTGTACTCCTCCTTCGACACGTAGCCCACGCAGGGCGCCTGACAGCGCTTGATGAAGTAGTCGAGGCACGGGCTGCCCGACGCGCGGCCGGGCTCCGGACCGTCGCAGGTCCGGTACTGGAAGACCTTGCCCAGGAGGTCGAGCGTCTCCCGCACGCGCTTGGCGTTCGAGAACGGGCCGAAGTAGGCGCGGCCGCGGCGGTGGCGCTCGCGCGTGAAGTACACGCGAGGGAAGTCCTCGTCGAGGGAGATCGCGATATACGGGTACGACTTGTCGTCGCGCAGCCGGATGTTGAAGCGCGGCCGGTACTGCTTGATGAAGTTCTGCTCCGCCAGCAGCGCCTCGGCCTCGGTCTGCGTGGCGATGAACTCGATGTTGTCGATCGCATCGAGCATGTCGCTCAACCCGCGCGTGGAGGGATTGCTGAAGTGCGAGGCCACCCGCTTCTTCAGCGACTTGGCCTTGCCCACGTACAGCACCCGCCGCTTGGAGTCGCGGAAGAGGTAGACGCCGGGCGCGTCGGGCAGCGCCCGCCGTTGCGCCTCGATGCGATCGGAGCGCTCAGCTGTGGCCGTTGGCGGCATCGATTCGAGGATACGTATCGGGCAAGCGGCGTCCCCGTGGGCGGCCAGGGCGTATACATCCGCCGATGCTCATCGGGCTGGGGATACGTCTGGCGCTCGTGTTCGCGCTGATCGCGGCCGTGGTGGCGGTACCGCTCGTCACCAGCTATCGCTCACGCTGCCGCGACGGCCGGCAGGTGGAGGCGCACTGGAGCTTCTCCGTACCCGGGCATCAGAAGCGCAGGCCGCACTGCACCAGGCCGGAGCAGGGGCTGCACTATCTGGCGCGGAAGGTCGGCGTGGGCTAGACGGCCGCGCCGGTGGCTTCCCGAATCGCGCGCCAGACCCGCTCGCCGTTGGCGGGCATGTCGATGTGCTTGACGCCGTACGGCTTCAGCGCATCGATCACGGCGTTGTGCACCGCGGGCGTGGCGCCGATCGTGCCCGACTCGCCGATGCCCTTGGCGCCCAGCGGGTTGATCGGCGTGGGCGTCACCATGACGATGCGCTCGAACGACGGCATCTCGGTGGCCGCGGGGAAGCTGTAGCTGGCGAAGCTGCCCGTGACGGGGTTGCCGTCCTCGTCGTACATGACCTCCTCGTACAGCGCCTGCGCGATGCCGGTGGCCACGCCGCCGTGCACCTGGCCCTCCGCCACTACCGGGCTGATAATCACCCCGGCGTCGTCCACCGAGACGTGCCGCAGCTGCCTGACCTCGCCGGTCTCGGTGTCCACCTCCACCACCGCCACGTGCGCGCCGAACGGGAAGGTGGGGAACTCGGCCTCGAAGTCGCTCTCAACGCTCAGCTCGCTGAGGCGGCCCTCCTCCTTTGCCTTCGCCGCCAGCTCGGCCCACGAGAAGCCCGACTGCGGCGCGCCCGCAACGTGGAAGCGGCCCGCCTCGAGGTCGAGCACGAGGTCCTCGGGCGCTGCCTCGAGCATGTCCGCGGCCAGGCGCTTGGCGTGCTCCACCACCTCGTCGGCTGCCTGCCGCGCGGCGGCGCCGCCGATCTGCGTGGACTTCGAGCCGTACGTGCCGGTGCCGCGCGGTACCTCGTCGGTGTCGCCCTTGCGCACGTGCACCCGCTCCACCGGCAGGCCGAGCTGCTCGGCCGCGATCATCGCGAAGGTGGTCTCGTGGCCCTGGCCATGTGAGAACGAGCCGGTGCGCAGAATCGCGTCGCCGTCGTCGGTGATCTCCACCGCGCCGTACTCCTTCTCGTGGAG
>JBKPDA010000208.1:0-4526 GCA_046727635.1 Actinomycetota bacterium
TATCACACTGAGTTCAATGACCGAACCGGTCCCTATACTGCGCTGCATGCTCGGCAAGGACTACGAGCGCCAGGATTGCTCGATCGCCCGCTCGCTCGAGTCGATCGGGGAGCGCTGGACGCTGCTGATCGTTCGCGACGCGTTCTTTGGCGTGCGGCGCTTCAACGACTTCCAGGTCCATCTCGACATCCCGAAGGCCGTACTCGCCGACCGGCTGAGCGGGCTCGTGGAGGACGGCGTCCTCGAGCGCCAGCCCGATCCGGAGCACGCCGGCCGGCATCTATACGAGCTCACCGCAGCCGGGCGCGAGCTGTGGCCGGTGCTGCACTCGCTGCTCGTGTGGGGCGGGCGGCACCGATATCCGAACAGCCGCGTGTTCAAGCACGCCGCCTGCGACACCGCGATCGGCGACGACGGCGCCTGCCCCACCTGCGGGCTCACGCCGGGCCCGGAGGACCTGGTAATGGAGTTGCGCCGGGGCCGGGGCAAGCTCCGCACCGATCCGGTTGCGATTGCCCTGCGGGCGCCGCACCGGCTGCTCGAACCTGTGAATACTTAGGCCCGTGGCCTACGACGAGGACTTCGCCAACCGCGTACGCGAGCTGCTGGCCGACGAGAAGGGAATAAGCGAGAAGGCGATGTTCGGCGGGCTCGCGTTCCTGCTGAAAGGCAACATGGCGGTGGGGCTATCGGGCGGCGGGGAGCTGATGGTCCGAGTCGGGCCGGACGCCACCGATGACGCGCTCTCGCGCCCTCACACGCGGCTGTTCGACATGACCGGCCGGCCCATGAAGGGCTGGATCCTGGTCGCGCCCGAGGGCGTGAAGACGAAGCGTCAGCTCGACGCCTGGGTGAAGCGCGGAACGAACTTCGCGCGAACGCTACCGCCCAAGGGCTGAGCCCTAGCTGAAACCGAATTTCCGACTCACGACCCTAGGCGGCCGGATTCCCGTCCGGTATGTGGAGCAGGTTCTTGACCTCCTTCACTCCCTCCACCCCGTGGGCCGAGTGCACGAGCGCGTCGATCTGGTCCTCGCTGTCGAGCTGCCCGCGCAGGTAGACCACGCCGTTCTCGGCGTTCACGCTCACGTGTTGCTTGGGCACCCGAGCCCTGCGGAAGGCGCTGCTCTCCACCCGCTGCGCGAGCGTGACGTCGTCCGGCACCTCGCGTTCGCGCTGCACGCCGGGCACGGCGTGCACCGCCTTGTGGGCAACGCCCTCGGCCACCCCCTCCATGTACTTCGCGCGTCGCACCGCGTCCCGCGAACGGCGCCTCATCGTGGCGACCGCGCGATCGCGGGCGGTGTGACGGCGACGGGCTGCATGCTCGCGGTCGAGGACGAAGTACTCGATCACCGCCCCGAGCCCGGCGGCGCCAACCAGCGCTCCGGTCTTGGCCGAGGCCTGTCCGATGCTGCTGCGAGTCGTCCGACGGTTCTTAGCCATTCGGATCCCCCTCTCGTTGCGTCCCCTCAGAAGCTACTCCTCGAGAGGTGCCGGGGCACTGCTGTCGCCGCGGGATCGGAAAACGGCGACGACGGCGATCGCCAGGTAGCCGAACGCGGCCACCTGCGGGGCGAGGAACGCCAGGAGGACGACGATGACGTAGAACCCAAGCGTCGGCGTGGTCCGGGACGTCATCGCCGCCACCTCCTCATCGGTCACATCGGGCTGGAGCAAGTAGCGGTGAGCAGCCGCGTAGCGCCACAGCGCTGCGCCGACGATCGAGATCGCGAACAGCCCCAGGCCGTAGAAGATCACCGCCGCGCGCTCGGCGTGCGTGATGTGGATCGCCTCCGCCACGAGCCTCGTGGGAAACGGGAGGAACGAGACGAGCATCAGCAGCAGCAGGTTCAGCTGCATCACCACCGAGTCCGCGCTCGCCAGGCGGCGAAAGATCGAGTGATGCGCCATCCAGAGACCGCCGATCGTCACGAAGCTCGTCGCATACGCCAGGTACGACGGCCACTGGTCCGCGATGCCCTTCCAGAGGTTGTCGAAATCGCTCTCGGGGACGCTGATCTCGAGCACGAGCAGCGTGATCGCGATCGCGAAAACGCCGTCGCTGAACGCCTCGACGCGGCTTGTGCTCCAGCGAGCACCCATCCGGCCACGCTTCGACGGCGCGGTCGTCACTTCCTGCCGCCGACGCGGTCCTCCCGAGGACGCTCGTCCCCGGGAGAACGCGGCAGCGGGGGCGGGGAGCTACAGCTCGGCCAGGTCGCGGACCTGGGTGAGGCGGATGGCGTTGCCGGACGGGTCGCGGAAGCCGGAGTCGATCCCGTACGGGCGCTCCTCGGGCGCTTCGGTGAACTCGACCCCGCGGCTCTTGAGCTCCTCGTAGTCGGCTCGGACATCCTCCGTGGTGAGGAAGATCGTCCCGGCGAAGCCCTTGCCCATGAGGGTCCGGACTTGCTCGGCCGTCTCGGAGTCCATCACCGGCGGGCCGGGAATGGCCATGAGCACCACCGACACGTCGGGCTGCGACGACGGGCCCACCGCGAGCCAGCGGAAGTTGCCGAGCTCCGGAAGCGTCGCGTCGGCGCGCACCTCCCAGCCGAGCTTCTTCGTGTAGAAGGCCAGCGCCTCCTCCTGGTCGTGGACCCACAGTTGCGCGTTAGCGAGCTTGATCATGTGAGGCTCCTAGATAGAAAAGGATTGACTGCCGAGCAAGCTAACTCGGGCCCGCGCCGTTGTCTTCTCGAAACGTGCGGTGTTGCGGGCGCCCGTAGAACCGGGCAACGCAGGCGGGCACGCGCGCGAGGAGGGAGGCGGGCGGGAAGGAGGCTCGGTACATCGTGGGCGACATCCCGTACGTGCGGGTGAAGCTTGTCGTAAACGAGCCGATGCTCTGGAGACCCACCGAGAGGCAGATGTCGGCCACCGAGCGGTCGGTGGTGCGCAGCAGCGCGGCGGCGCGCTCGAGGCGGCGGGTGAGCAGGTAGGCGTGCGGGGGCTCCCCGAAGGCGCGGCGAAACTCACGGCTGAAGTGCGCGCGCGAGAGGCCGGCGGCATGGGCCAGGTCGTCAACGTCGAGGCGCTCGAAGTAGCGCGCGTCGGCCAGGTCCTTGGCTCGGAGAAGGTGCCGCGCGGGAGGGACAAAGGCCATCCCGGCCAGTATGGCGCGGCTAGGTGCGCTCGGCGTACAGCCGCGGCAGGAAGCCGGCCAGGTAGCCGAACTCCTCGTGGACGTGCCGGAGCCGACCGGTAGTGGTGCGCTCCACGTCCGTGTTCTTGTCGACGTCGATCCACCAGGCGCTGCGCAGCTCCGTGCCGCCGTTGCTGCGCACGGCCACGTGCACGAACCGCACCGGCACCTCGGGATCCACCCGGCCGTCCTCGTCGATGAAATTCACCTCGGCGCACACCACGGCCCCCACGTCGTGCGCCGCGAAGGTCTCGGTGTCGAAGGCCTCGTCTGGCGGCATGAAGGTGATCTCCGCCCGCATCAGCGGACCCTCGCCGCCGTACTGCTGGTGCGTGAGGTGGGTGGCGCCCACGAAGCGCTCGGGCTCCTTGCCCCTGACCCACGCGAACTCCTTGTGGTCGATCGGGTGGAACGCGAGGTAGAGCTCGCGATCCATATGCGCGAACCACCAGTCGAGCATCTCGGGCGTGACATCCGGGAGGTCGTCCTTGGTGCACACCCGCAGCCGGCCGGGGCCGAGCTCTTCCACGTGGTCGTCCCACTGCTCGGCCGCCACGAGCTCGTCCGCCCGCGGGTACTTGCTCGCGCCGATGCGGTGCGCCGACTGCTCCTCCACCACGCTGAGGAGCGCCGAGTGGTCGTCGCCGCCGCGCCCATGCGCGCGCAGCGTCTGGAACATCTGCTGGGTAATGGCCGCCATCACCAGGCTCATGTCGGCGTCGGCGGCTCTGCCGAGCGCGATCGCAAGGTCCTTGTGGTGCAGGTCCACCTTGAAGCCGGGATCGAAGCTGTGCTCGAGGAAGTTCGAGCGCCGCACCTCCATCACTCGATTGCCGGCCAGGCCCTTCGAGAGCACGTCGAGGATCGTCGACGGCTCCACGCCGAGCTTCGAGCCGAGCACCAGCGCTTCGCTGACGCCCGCGATCGTGACCGCCACCAGCACCTGATTGCACGCCTTCACCACCTGGCCAGCGCCGGGACCGCCCACATGCACGATGTTCGAGCCGAGTACCTCGAAGAGCGGTCGCGCGCGCTCGAGGGCGGCGGCGTCGCCCCCCACCATGATCGAGAGCGTGCCCTCGCGGGCGCCCACGTCGCCGCCGCTCACAGGGGCGTCCAGCATCGCCACACCGCGCGCCGCGGCGGCGGCCGCGAGCTCCCGCGCCAGGCCCGGCGACACCGTGCTCATGTCGACGATCAGCGAGCCCGGCCGGGCCAGCGCGATCAGTCCGGCGTCGCCGCCCACCACCGCCCGCAGCGCGGCGTCGTCGGACAGCAACGTGACGATCAGGTCCGCGCCCTCGGCCAGCTCCGACAGACTTTCGGCCCGGCGCGCGCCCTTGGCGGCCAGCTCCTCGGCCGGAGCCGGGCTGCGGTT
>JBKPDA010000209.1:0-22847 GCA_046727635.1 Actinomycetota bacterium
CGCGGCGTATGACGCTCAACGAGATCCTCGTCCGCCCCACCGCCCAGATGGGCTGAGCACCCGAGCCAAGAACCGCTCCGCATCGGGCGCCCACGAGGCGTCTACCTCGATCCCGCCCAGCGCCGCCACCACGTCCCAGTATGGGTCGTAGTCGTCGCGTCCGCTCGCGGCCAGGTAGAGCTCGAGGAAGCGGTCGGCCGCCCCCATGCCGAAGAGGTCCGCCAGGTTGCCGCGGCAGTGGCCGACGTCGACCAGCGGTGAGCCGACGCTCGCGTGGATCCAGTCGACCACGCCGCTGACGTCGCCGCCCGACCAGAGGACGTTGCCCGGGTGGTAGTCGCGGTGGATGAAGCGCTGCTCGTCCGCCGGGGCCGGCCCGTCGAAGATCTCGAAGGCGCGAACCCATAGCTCGGGCCGGGTCGACCAAGGCGGCGGGTCGCGCCAGCTCACCGGGTACGGCGCGTAGGGCCGCACGCCGGCGGCAGGTGTGGCGTGGATGACCGGCAGCACCTCGGCGAGCTTGCGCAGGTAGCCGTCGAGGTCGCGCGGACGCCACTCGATCGAGCCGTCGACGCGCGTCATCAGCAGCGCCGGGACGTCGCACGCCTCGGCCGCGGCGTCGACCGCGACCAGGTCAGGTGTGGGCAGCGGGCAGCCGCGCACGGCCTCCAACGTGTGCGCCTCTCGCTCCAGGGCGTCGGGCTCCTCCTCGAGCCAGTCGCTGTCCACAATGCGACGCAGGACCAGGCGGTGGAGCCGCCCGTGCCGGTCCTCGACGTCGACCCCGTGCATCGCCGACGACGTGCCTCCGGCGAGCGGATGAACGTCGACAACCCGAGCGCCCGCGCCGATCGCGTGGGCGCACCAGCGGAGAACGGCGGGCGGTGGCCGGCGGCGTTAGATGGGGTGCATCCCTGCGCGCCAGCGTAGCGCTCTGGCGAGATCCCGGGCGGGCAGCCTCGTGGCTACTCGACCTTCGCTCAAACGTGTGGCCTCCGTTCGTTGCTGGTGGGCTATAGGGTCGTGGCCACGACCGACCGCGCTAGGACAGCCAGAGGGGCTCTGATCGTCGGCTCTCTTGGAGTCGTGTTCGGTGACATCGGCACCAGTCCGCTGTACACGGTGCAGACGGTCTTCAGCCCCGGCGATCCGCATCCCGTTGCTGTGAGCCACGACAGCGTCTTCGGGATCATCTCGATGATCTTCTGGTCCGTGATGATCGTCGTCACGGTCACGTACGTGCTGCTCGTGATGCGCGCGGACAACGACGGTGAGGGCGGCATCATGGCGCTGATCACCCTGATCCGGCGCGGGCACTTCCCGGGCTCGGCGCGGACGAAGCTGATGCTCGCGGGGCTTGGGATCTTCGGCGCCTCCCTGTTCCTCGGCGACAGCATGATCACGCCGGCGATCTCGGTCCTGTCGGCGGTCGAGGGGCTGAACGTCGCCGCGCCTTCGCTGGAGCACCTCGTGGTCCCGATCACCGCTGGGTTCATCGTCGTCTTGTTCCTGCTCCAGCGGCTGGGCACGGCGGCGGTCGGACGGCTGTTCGGCCCGGTGATGCTGGTCTGGTTCACGGTGATCGGCGCCTGTGGCATCAACGGGATCGCCAAGCACCCGAGCATTCTCGAGGCGCTCTCACCCACCTACGCCGTGAGCTTCTTCTTCACCCACTTCCCCACGTCGTTCTTCGCGCTTTCGGCCGTGGTGCTCGCCGTGACGGGCGCCGAGGCGCTGTACGCGGACATGGGCCACTTCGGGCGCGCGCCGATCACTCGCGCATGGCTCTTCCTGGTCTTCCCGGCCTGCATCCTCTGCTACATGGGCCAGGGTGCGTTGATCCTCGACAACCCGGCGAACATCAGCAGCCCCTTCTTCCTGCTGGTGCCGCACTGGGCTCAATGGCCGCTCGTGTTCCTCGCCACGGCGGCCACGGTGATCGCATCGCAGGCGGTGATCAGCGGCGCGTTCTCGGTGGCCTACCAGGCCGCGCAGATCGGCTACCTCCCGCGCCTGCGCATCGTCCACACCTCCCCCGAGACGGTGGGCCAGATCTACGTGCCCTGGATCAACTGGCTGTTGATGGTGTCCGTGCTCACGCTGGTGTTCACCTTCGAGAGCTCGACCGCCCTCGCATTCGCCTACGGCGTGGCAGTGACCGGCACGATCACGATCACCACGCTGCTCTTCTTCTACATCGTCCGGCACCAATGGGGAAAACCGCTGTGGCTGGTGGTTGTCGGCGCAGGTCCGCTGCTGACGGTCGACTTGCTGTTCCTGGCTGCAAACCTCACGAAGATCGCCCACGGCGCCTGGCTCCCGCTGCTCATCGGCATCACCGCGTTCACGGTGCTCACCACCTGGCAACGCGGCCGCGAGCTGGTCACGCAGCGCCGTGAGCGTGAGGAGGGACCGCTCCGCGCCTTCATCGACGGCCTCCATCGGCGCGACTACCGAGTCCAGCGGGTTCCCGGCACCGCGGTGTTCCTCAACCGAAGCAAGGTCACCGCCCCGCTGGCGATGCGCGAGGTCGTGGAGCACCTGCACGCGCTCTCCGAGCGCGTTGTGATCCTGTCGATCGTGACCAAGCCGGTCCCCCACCTTCCCACCGCGGAACGGCTGGTGATCGACGACCTTGGCTACTCCGACGACGGCATCACGCATGTGGGGGCTCACTTCGGGTACATGGACGCCGCAAACGTGCCGCAGGTGCTCGGCCAGATCGACCAGAAGCTGCTCGAGGCGCCGTTCGACGTATCGGATGCCTCCTACTACCTCTCGACGATCGACCTCTGCCTGAGCGACACACCCGGCATGAGCCGCTGGCGAAAACGCCTTTTCCTGGCCACGGCCCGCGTCACCGCCGACGCCGCCGAGTTCTTCCATCTCCCGCGCGAGCGGACGGTGATCATCGGCTCGCGGATCGATGTCTAGGGAGAACGTCGACAAGACCATCGGCTTCATCACGGCCTACAACCGGCGCGACTTCGACGCCGCGGTCGAGTGCTTCGACCCTCACATCGAGTGGATCCTGCCCGCGCTTCAGGACGCGGACTCGTGCATCGGTCCGGCCGCGGTGAGGCGCTTCTGGGAGGGACTCGACGAGACCTTCGAGGAGCTGAGGCTCGAGCCGCAAGAGGCTGTGGACGCCGGCGACCGCGTAGCCATCCGCCTTCGCTACCACGTGCGCGGCAAGGGGAGCGGCGTGGAGATCGACAGCGAGCTGTACCACCAGGTGACCACGTTCCGCGACGGCGTGATGGTGCGGATCGAGTACTTCTCCACCTGGGCCGAGGCGCTCGAGGCTGCTGGGGCGCGGGGCGAGGAATAAGCCCTCGACCAGATTACGCGAGAGACCTTGACTGGTCTGGCCCGGAGTGAGAGAGTCGCGCCGTGGCTGCGGTGACCACCCCCGGCGCGCCCCCGTCCAAGCCGGCCGTGGTCACCAATACCGTCGGTGATCTCAAGGTGATCGCCTATCGCGGCGTCGGGGCGGCGATGTTGGCATTCGATCTCCCGAAGGCGGCGGCGAGCGATCTCGCGGGCTTTGCGGTCGACCGTACCGATCCGCTCGGCACCACCCGCCCCCTGCTCAACCGGCTGTCGTTCGTCAACCCGCTCACGAGCACTGGCGGTCCGCCGCGGCACTGGACGGACTCCCACCTCGCGCCGTTCCAGTATTTCCGCTGGATCGACGTTCCGCCGGATGTGGTGCACGGGGACTACACGTACACCGTCACGGCCCGACACTTCACCGGCAACGGCACGCAGCTGCGCGACGGCGAGTCGGCGTCGGTGACGCTGCCGCTCCTGGTGGACGACTGGAAGAACTTCCAGCTCGGCTTCACTCGCGGCTACCTGAGCTCGCAGGCGTATGTGGATCACTTCCATGACGCCCAAGGCAACGCGCTGGACTTCCGCCCGCGGCCCATCACGCTGGACTACGACACGACTCCATACCAGCCGCAGTACGTGTGGCTCGGCTTCACCGGCCGGAGGATCCTCTTCGACTTCATGGACGAGATCGAGGCGGATCCGAACTGCAAGGTCGACATGTTCGCCTACGACTTCGACGAGCCGGATCTGTTGACTCGGCTCGAGGCGTTGGGCGATCGGCTTCGGGCGTTCCTCGACGACGCCGACCTGCACACCGATCCAAAGGCTCTCGAGCCGGAGGTGAAGAAGCGGCTCCAGAAGTCAGCCGGCGAGAACAACGTGCGAACGGGCCACTTCACCCGTTTCTCCCACTGCAAGGTGCTGATCAAGAAGGACGCGAGCGGCAAGGCTCTTTCGGTGCTCGCCGGCTCCGCCAACTTCTCGGTCCGGGGTCTATACGCGCAGGCGAACAACATCTTTGTGTTCCGCGACGAGCAGGTCGCGGACCTATACGAGAAGGCGTTCAACCAGGCCTTCGACGATCCGCACCACTTCCGCAGCTCGGACATCGCCAAGGACTGGCACGAGGTGTCGGAACCCGACATTCCCGCCGCGGCGTTCTGCTTCTCGCCGCACAAGGACGGCGACGTGTCGCTCAAGCGGGTTGGAGACGCGATCGGCGCCGCCGGGAGCTCGGTGCTCTACGCGGTGATGCAGTTCGGCACCGGCAGCGTGACCCAGGCGCTCGCGAAGCTGCCGAACAGGGACGACATCTTCTCGATGGGGGTGATCGATCAGAAGAGCGATGCCGTGGTCTACTCGCCCAGCGCGCCGAACGGCAGGGTCATACCGTACGACTACCTGCACGGTCAGGTGCCCCCACCCTTCCACGAGGAGTTCGGGAAGGACGCCGATCCAGACCCCAACGCGGGCCGGATCATCCACGACAAGTTCGTGGTCGTGGACTTCAACGGCGACAACCCGCAGGTGTTCTTCGGCTCCTCGAACCTCGCCGCCGGGGGCGAGCACGACAATGGCGACAGCCTGGTCGCCTGCAAGGACCCGCTCGTGGTCTCCTCGTTCGCCGTTGAGGCGATGCGCAACATCGACCACTTCCACTTCCGGTCCGCGCGGCACGCCGCCACCGACGCCAAGCCGCTGATGCTCCACACCGGCGATTGGTGGGCGCCGTACTACGACCCCACCAACCTGAAGTGCCGCGATCGGGAGCTGTTCGCACGCTCCTAATCACCGCGTTGGGCGCCCCGGCGATCCGTCGCTAGCCTCGATCACATGACCTCAGACCGCGCACAGGCCTACGGCCGAGTGATGGAGGCGATTCAGGCCTACGAGGGGGCCAACCTGCACTCCAATGAGGTGCAGGTGGTTCGTGAGGCCGCCGACGCCCTTCTCTTCTGCGAGGACCTCGAGGCCGACCCAGTCGCCGCCGACGCGCTCGGCGCCTTTCACACCCTCACGGACCAGCTGCTCGAGAACGGCCGCTTGGGTTCAGAGCGGGTAGGGCTGCTGACCGCCGACGTGGAAGCCTGTGGCCCGCTGGCGCCCGTCTAGTCCTCGAAGACGGCCCCCCTTCGTCGGCTCGTGCTCCACGGGCTCATGAGGAACGCCCTCGCGGTCGACATAGTCGGTGACGACACTCGCTGAGACGTCGACTCTCCTCTTCCTCTCAGCCAAAGACTTAATCCTCCTCAACCTACGTGCGCTTACTATGGATCCACATGGCTCGTTTGCCCTCCCGCGGGGAGCGGCCGGATCTAGGCACCCCAGTGCGAGTCCCCCATAGGACCACCTGAAGTGGCCGTCGTAGAGCATCTGCTGGGGCACGCCGGGGCGCTGGCGCGGCACTTGTCCGACATCGATCCTCGGCTCATCGCGCTGGCGCTCGTCTTCCATGTGGCCAACCACGGGCTGCGCTCCCTGGCCTGGCGGAACATCATCGCGGCCGCGTATCCGGACAAGCGGGTGAGTTACGCCGGCGTGACCGCCGCGTACGCGACGGGCGTGGCTCTGAATGCGCTCGTCCCGGCCCGTGCCGGCGACGCCGCGAAGGTGGGGCTCGTGCGCGCGCAGATTCCGGAGTCGAGCCTGCTCACGGTGAGCGCGACGATGCCCATGCTCCTGGTCTTCGACACGTTCGCCGCCGGTGCCCTGCTGCTCGCAGTGGGGCTCGACAGCGGGGTGTCGCTCCACGCTCAACTGCCGTCGGCGGGCGGCTTGATCGAAGCCCACCCGGTGCTCACTTCGATCCTTTGCCTGACGCTGGTGATCGGCCTGAGCAGGCTCGTGCGACGGTTCCGCCCGAGGTTGACCTCGGTGTGGGCGCGCGTGCGACAGGGTGCCGCGGTGCTCGGCTCGCCCACCCGCTACCTCACCCGTGTGGCGCTCGTGCAGGCGATCTCGTGGCTTTGCCGGCTCGGGGTCGTGATGTGCCTGCTGGCAGCGTTCGGCCTTCCAGCCTCGCCGATCGTCGCCGGTCTGGTGATGCTGGTCGCCGGCGTCTCTACCGCCCTGCCGCTCACGCCCGGAGGCGCGGGCACGCAGCAGGTGCTGCTCGCCTACGCGCTCACCGGCGTGGCCTCGGCGGGCGCGGTGGTCTCTTTCTCCGTGGCGATGCAGGTGGGAGTCACCGTGGTGAACGCGCTGTTCGGCCTCGGCGGCGCGATGTTCGCCTGCCGCACGCTCAAGCCGCTCACCGCGTTGCGGAGCGGCTTGGCGATGGCGAAGGCCAGCGGCTAGATGATCATCTAGGGCGCAGTGACGAGGGGGATCAGCCCCTCGTATAGCTTGCGGGTCTCGCGACCCACCATCGCCCAGTCGAACTGCAGCACGTGCTCGCGCGCCTCCGCAACGAGGCGCTCGCGGGCGGCGTCATCGGCCAGCACGTCCTCGAGGATCTCGCCCAGCGAGTGCGAGTCGCGCCAGCGGAAGCGGCGTCCCACACGGCCGTCGCCGGGCACCACCTCGCGCAAGCCCCCCGTGTCGGCCACGATGCAGAGCGTGCCCGAGGCCATCGCCTCGAGCGCCACAAGGCCAAACGGCTCGTAGATCGACGGGACGATGCAGAGGTCGGCGACGCGGTAGAGCGAGTGCAGCTTGTCGTCTCCCACCCAGCCGAGGAAGGTGCCGTGCTTGGTCAGTCCGAGCCGGCGGGCCTGTTTCTTCAGCTCGGCCTCGGCCGTGCCGGTGCCGGCCACCACGAAGCGCACGTCGCCGAAGCGGCGGATCACGCCGGCCAGCGCGTCGAGCGCGAGGTGGAAGCCCTTCTCGTAGACCAGCCGGCCCACGAGTAGGACCAGCCGCTGATCCGGCTCGGCGTACTTCGCCCGCAGCGCCTCGAGATCTGGGTCCACGTGGTCGAGATCCTGCGGGTCGATCCCGTTGGGGATCACCGAGATCTGCGACGGCGATACCCGGAAGGTGCTGCCCACGTGGCCGCGCATGTAGTTCGAGCAGGTGATCAGGTGGTCGGCGTTACGCACCATGTCGCGCTCGACCGCGTGGATGTGCGACTGCGGGTACTTGTCCACCCAGCCCTGGTGGCGGCCGAACTCGGTGGCGTGCACGGTCACGAGCCAGGGGCGCCCCGTGGAGCGGGCCAGCGGCTCGGCGGTGCCGGCCACCAGCCAGTCGTGCGAGTGCACGAGGTCGAAGTCGTAACGCTCGCACAAGTCGGTGCCCATCGCGCGCATGTCCGCGTTCATCGCGTCCACCCAGCGCACGAAGGCGTTCACGTCCATGGGGTAGGCGGGCTCCCGGACGCGGTGCACGATCACGCCGTGGCGCTCTTCCTGGGCGGGTAGGTGACCGCCGCCGCGGGTGAGCACGTGCATCTCCACCCCGTCGCTTACCAGCTGCTCGGAGAGCTTGCGCACGTGCCGGGCCAACCCGCCCTCCACGACCGGCGGGTACTCCCATGAGATCAAGAGGATCCGCATCGCTAGGAGTCCGGCAGCCTATCGACCGCCACGTTCCAGCACGGTGACACCTGGCACGGTGGCGCCAAGCACGTCGCGCCAGCCGGGGCCGGGCGCGTCCAGAGTGGCTCGCGTGCCGGCGCGGAGCGCCACTGCCACGGCCACCTCTCCTCCGCGTGCGAACGAGCAGACGCCGGGCGGCGCATCGAGCGGCTCGTAGGCGCCCGCGACCGCTTCCGGGTGGCGCGCGCGCAGGTCGAGGAGCCGCTGGATCACGAGCTGCTTGCCCTCCGGGCCGGCCGCCAGGGCCCGGCCCCGCCGCTCCCAGTCCACCGGCCTGCGGTTGTCCGGGTCCACCAGCGCGCGGTAGGGCAGCTCGTCGCCCTGGTAGATGTCGGGCACGCCGGGCGAGGTGAGCTTCAGCACCAGCTGGCCGAGCGCCGATTGCTCGCCTTCCGCCGCCACTCGTTCCACGAACGGCTCGAAGTCGGCGAGGAACGGGCGGTGCTCGTACAGCGCCCGGCAGAAGCGCTTCACGCCTCCCTCCCACTCCTCGTTCTGGTCCACCCAGCTCGTGTTGCGCTTCGCCTCGCGGAGCGCCTTCTCCATGTAGCCCTCGATCCGCTCGAGCTCGATCGGCCAGGCGCCCACCAGCGTCTGGTAGAGGAGGTACTCCTCCACCCGGTCCGGGCCGCCGCCGCCCATACGCAACCGCTCGTTCAGGCCGAACCAGCGGCGCACGTGCTCGGCCCAGTCATCCGGCATCGACGCGAGAGCCCCGATCCGGGCCCGCACGTCGGCCGAGCGCTTCGCGTCGTGGGTCTGCGTGGTGAGCAGATTGAGCGGGAAGCGCTCCGCCCGCTCCGCGTTCGCCGCGTGGAAGGCTTCCACGTCGATGCCGAAGCGCGTCGGATCGCCGCCCACGTCGTTCAGCGCGAGCAGGCGCCCGTAGCGGTAGAAGGCCGTGTCCTCCACGCCCTTGGCCATCACGGCCGGCGTGGTCTGCTGGAAGCGCGTGACGAACGCGGGCGGGGCCGGGTCCTCGAGCGCCAGGAGCCGGGCGAACTCGGGTGCGAGCGCCGCGAGCGCGGCGCGATCTTCGGGAGCCACACGCCCGGCCGCGGGCTCCACATAGGTGCGGTAGATCGGTAGCGACGCGACCGCCGCTGCCAGATCGCCGGGCGGCTGGCGCCCGAGCTCGCGCGCAAGCCGCTCCACCTCCGGCGCGAAAGTGCCGAGCGTCTGCTCGAGCTTGGCCTCGTGTGCGACCTCGCCGAACGAGCGCGAGTCGCCCGACACCTCCTCCCAGAGCGCTGTCAACCCAGCCTCCCCGGCCGGATCCACGAACAGCGCCTGCACGTCGTTCAGGAACTCGTAGCCCACCGTGCCGCACACCGGCCAGTCGCGCAGCCGCTCGCCGGAGTCGAGGATCTTCTCCACCCACACCCGCTCGGCGCCGGCCGCGCGCAGCCGAGCCAGATACTCCGCCGGGTCGGCCAGCCCGTCCGGGTGGTCCACGCGCAGCCCGTCCACCGCGCCCTCGCGCACCAGCGACAGCGCCAGCCGGTGCGTGCGCTCGAACACCTCCGGGTCCTCCTGCCGCACGCCCGCGAGGTGGTCGATGTCGAAGAAGCGCCGGTGGCGGCCCGTGACCGGGTCGATGTCGAAGAAGCGCTCGCGCAGCGCGGGATCGGCCCAGTACCGGTTGGCGTCGTCCACCGCCATGTGGTTGGGCACGATGTCGAGCACGATGCCGAGCTCAGCGGCGCGCGCCGACGCGGCCAGGGCGCGGAACTCGCCCTCGCCGCCCAGGGCGGTGGAGATCCGCCCTGGGTCCACCACGTCGTAGCCGTGCGTCGATCCGGGTCGCGCCTCGAACGACGGCGCCAGGTACAGATGCGACACGCCCAGCTCGGCCAGGTACGGCACCAGGGAGCGCGCCGACGCGAACCCGAACTCTCCCTGGAGCTGCAGCCGGTAGGTGGCGCGCAGCTCGGTCAAGCCGCGCGCTTCAGCACGACCAGGGAGTGCGCCACCATCGGCAGCTCGCTACGCGCGCCGAAGCTCGCGCTACCCGGCTGTGCGCGCCCGTCCTCCGTGGTCAGCTCGAGCGACCAGCTGGCGCCGAAGCGGCGGTTCGGCAGCGTGAACACGGTGTCCTCGGGCTGAGCATTGAAGAGCAAGAGGAACGAGTCGTCCTGGATGTCCTCGCCGTGTGGACCGGGCGTGGTGATCTCGACCCCGTTGAGGAACACGCCCACCACTCCGGCGCCGGCCTGCCAGTCGCGGCGGGTCATCTTGCGTCCGTCGGCGCGGAACCACCAGACGTCGGGCAGACCGGAGCCCTTCAACTCCTCGCCCACGAGGTAGCGCTCGCGGCGCAAGACCGGATGCTCGTGGCGGAGGCGGATGAGCCGGCGCGTGAAGTCCACCAGCTCCGCGGCGCGCTCGCCGTCGCCCCAGTCGTACCAGGACAGCTCGTTGTCCTGGCACCACGGGTTGTTGTTGCCCAGCTGGGAGCGACCCATCTCGTCGCCGCCGAGGAGCATCGGGGTGCCCTGCGAGAGCAACAGCGTGGCGAGGAAGTTGCGCTGCTGGCGGCCGCGCAGCGCGAGGATCGCCGGGTCGTCGGTGGGGCCCTCTACGCCGCAGTTCCAGGAGCGGTTGTCCGGGCTGCCGTCGTGGTTGTCCTCGAGGTTGGCCTCGTTGTGCTTCTGCTCGTAGGAGACGAGGTCGGCGAGTGTGAAGCCGTCGTGCGCGGTGATGAAGTTGATCGACGCGAACGGGTGGCGGCCCTCGTCCTTGTAGAGGTCGGCCGAGCCGGTGAGCCGCGCGGCGAAGTCGCCCGGGCCCGCCTGCATGCGCCAGAAGTCGCGCATCGTGTCGCGGTAGACGCCGTTCCACTCCGACCACAGCACCGGGAAGTTGCCCACCTGATAGCCGCCGGGGCCGACGTCCCACGGCTCGGCGATCAGCTTCACCTGCGAGAGCACGGGGTCCTGGTGGATCGTGTCGAAGAACGCCGACAGGCGGTCCACGTCGTAGAACTCGCGCGCGAGCGCGGACGCGAGGTCGAAGCGGAAGCCGTCCACGTGGCACTCCATCACCCAGTAGCGCAGCGAGTCCATGATCAGGCGCAGCACGCTCGGGTGCACGGGGTTGAGCGAGTTGCCCGTGCCGGTGAAGTCCATGTACAGCCGCCGGTCGTCGGGCATGAGCCGGTAGTAGGCGCTGTTGTCGATGCCCTTGAACGAGAACATCGGGCCGAGGTGGTTGCCCTCGGCGGTGTGGTTGTAGACCACGTCGAGGATCACCTCGATGCCCGCCCGGTGTAGCGCCTTCACCATGCCCTTGAACTCGCGCACCTGCTCGCCGAGACGGCCCGTGGCCGCGTACTCGGAGTGCGGGGCGAAGTAGCCGATCGTGCTGTAGCCCCAGTAGTTGCGCAGGCCGCGCTGAACGATGAAGTGCTCGTCGGCGATGTGGTGCACGGGCAGCAGCTCCACCGCCGTGACCCCGAGTGACTTCAGGTACTCGAGCGCGGGCTCCGAGGCCAGGCCGGCGTAGGTGCCACGCAGGTCCTCGCGCACCTCCGGGTGGCGCATCGTGAAGCCCTTCACGTGCGCCTCGTAGATGATCGTCTCCGAGAACGGCACGTCCGGCAGGTGATCGCCCTCCCAATCGAAGCTCGGGTCGATCACCACCGACTTGGGGATGGCCGGAGCGTCGTCGTCCTCGTCGTCCATCTCGAGGTCGGCGTCCTCCTCGCCGGTGGGCACGTACGGCAGCACGTTCACGTCCTCTTCCCAGCGGATCGGCCCCTCGATGGCTTTCGCGTAGGGGTCGATCAGCAGCTTCCATGGGTTGAAGCGCTGTCCGGCGGGCGCGTCGTAACGGCCGTAGACGCGGTAGCCGTAGCGCTGCCCCGGCCCGACGTCCGGCAGGAAGCAGTGCCAGTTGAGCGCCGTGCGCTCGGTCATCTCCACACGCCGCTCGTTGCCGTCCTCGTCGAACAGGCACAGCTCCACGCGCTCGGCGTTCTCGGAGAAGAGCGAGAAGTTCGTGCCGCCGTCGCCCCACTCCGCGCCGAGTGGGAACGGCCGGCCCGGCCAGACGTCCGTCACCCGATCAATGCCCCCGCGAACGCCTCGAGCTCGACCTGCCCGTCCCGGACTTTCGGCTCCCCGTGGGTGGCAAGCTCCACCTCGCCATCCGAGCAGGGTACGCGCGCCGGGCCGTCCGCGAAGTTGCAGACGAGCTCGAACGGGCCGCGACGAACCCGCAACCAGCGGGAATCCTCCTCGAAGGCGATCTCGTCGGCCTCGCCCGGCGGCAGCCGCCGCCGCGCCGCGAGCAGCTCCGCGTAGAGGCGGGCGATGTCCGGATCGCCCTCGCGCGTGAGCTTCGAGGCCTCGAACGTGGCCCGCGACTGCGGGTCCGGAATCTCCTCCCCGAACTGCGCGAAGTCGGCGAACTCGCGCCGGCGACCCTCGCGGGTGGCCTTGGCGATCTTCTTGTCGATGTGGTCTGAGAAGAACTGGAACGGGGCGGGCTCGCCGTACTCCTCCCCCATGAACAGCATCGGAGTGAACGGCGCGAGCAGGGTGCAGAACGCGGCGAGCTTGCGCGCGTGCCCGGGCAGGCGGTCGCCGTACGCGCGGTTGCCCACCTGGTCGTGGTTCTGGCAGAAGACCACGAAGCGCTGTGGCGGCACGTCGTCCGCGGGCGCACCGTAGCGGCGGCGCCGGTAGACCGAGTAGCCGCCTTCGTGCACGTGCGGGCGGTGGAAGGCCTTCGCCAGCTGGGCCACCTTGCCGAAGTCTGCGTAGTAGCCGTCGCGGTCGCCGGTCAAGAGCACGCGCAGGGAGTGGTGGAAGTCGTCCGCCCAGGCGGTGTCGCACGCGTAGCCGCCCTGATCGCGCGAGCGCATCACGCGCGGGTCGTTCAGGCCGCTCTCGGCGATCACGAGCGCGCCGGGGTTCTCGGCGTGCACGCGGCGGGCTATCGCCGCCACGATGTGCTCCGGGCTCGAGTCCACGATCGCGTGGATGGCATCGAGGCGGAGCCCATCGAACTTGAAGTCGCGCACCCACTGCACGGCGCTCTGAAGCACCCACTCGCGCACGGGATCCGAGTCGGCGTCGTCGTAGTTCATGGCGCGCCCCCAGCCCGTCTCGTAGTGCTCGGTGAAGTAGGGCCCGAACGCCTCAAGCGCCTTCACGCCCGAGGTGCCCACGTGGTTGTAGACCACGTCGAGCACCACCGCGAGCCCGGCCGCGTGTGCCGCGTCCACCAGGCGGGCGAGTCCTTCAGGGCCGCCGTAAGACGACTGCGCGGCGGACAGGTACACGCCGTCGTAGCCCCAGCCGCGCGCGCCGGGGAACTCGGCGACGGGCATCAGCTCGATGGCTGTGATGCCCAGCTCGGCCAGTTCACGCAGGTGAGGAATCGCAGCGTCGAACGTGCCCTCAGGCGTGAACGTGCCCACGTGCAGCTCATAGAGCACGAGCTCGTCGAGCGAGGGCGTGTGGAAGCGCTCCAGCGCCGGCGGCTCGAGCAGCCGCGACGGGCCACGCAGCCCGTCCGGCTGCCAGCGCGAGCACGGGTCCGGCAGCGTCTTCTCGCCCAGCACGAAGCTGTAGTCGTCGCCGGCGCGCGCGTCGGCCACCGCCTCGTAGATCCCGTATTCGGCGGGCTCGAGCTCGATGTCGCCGTTGGGCAGCCGCAGCGCGATCGACTCGGCGCGCGGCGCCCAGACGCGGAAGCTCGCCGTGCCGTCAGAGCGCGGCACGGCGCCCAGCGGGCGCTCCCACGGATACTCGGTCCGAGCCGCGCCGGGGCGCAGCTCAGTCGGCATCCGGCACCAGCCACACGGCGGCCAGCGGCGGCAGGGTGATCTCGGCGGAGAACGGCTGCTCGTGCCAGGGAATCGGCTCGGGCTCGATCACCCCGAGGTTGCCCATGTCGCTTCCGCCGTAGAACGTGGAGTCGGTGTTCACCAGCTCGCGCCAGCGCGTGGGGCGCGGCAGCCCGAGCCGGTAGGGACCGCGCGGCACCGGCGACAGGTTGGCCACGAACACCAGCACACGCTCGCCGTCGCGCGACGCGCGCGCGAACGCCACCACGTTGTTGTCCGCGTCGTTGGGCTCGAGCCACCAGAAGCCGGCCGGGTCGGAGTCCACCTCCCAGAGCGCGGGCTCCTCCTTGTAGACGCGATTCAGGTCGCGCACCAGCGCCTGGACGCCCGAGTGCCCGGGCTGCTCCAGCAGGTGCCAGTCGAGCGAGCGCTCGTGGCTCCACTCGGCCTCCTGCGCCAGCTCGCCGCCCATGAAGAGCAGCTTCTTGCCGGGGTGCGCCCACATGAACGCGTACAGCGCGCGCAGGTTGGCGAGCTTCTGCCAGCGGTCGCCCGGCATCTTCGACAGGAGCGACCCCTTGCCGTGCACCACCTCGTCGTGCGACAGCGGCAGGATGAAGTTCTCGCTGAACGCGTACATCAGGCTGAAAGTCAGCTCGTGGTGGTGGTAGCGGCGGTAGACCGGGTCCTGCTGGAAGTAGCCGAGCGTGTCATGCATCCAGCCCATGTTCCACTTGAAGCCGAAGCCGAGGCCGCCGAGGTAGGTGGGGCGTGACACGCCGGGCCAGGCGGTGGACTCCTCCGCCGCCGTGATGATGCCGGGCTCGCGCCCATACAGCACCTCGTTCATCTCCTTCAGGAAGCTCACCGCGTCGAGGTCCTCGCGGCCGCCGAACTGGTTCGGCACCCACTCACCCTCCTGGCGCGAGTAGTCGAGGTAGAGCATCGAGGCCACGGCGTCCACGCGGATGCCGTCGGCGTGGTACTCGCGCAGCCAGAAGAGGGCGTTCGAGATCAGGAAGTTGCGCACCTCGTGGCGCCCGTAGTTGAACACGAGCGTGCCCCAGTCCGGGTGGGCGCCGCGGCGCGGGTCGTCGTGCTCGTAGAGCGCGGTGCCGTCGAAGCGGGCGAGCGCGAACTCGTCGCGCGGGAAGTGGGCGGGCACCCAGTCGAGGATCACGCCGATTCCGTTCTGGTGCATGCGGTCGATGAACTCGCGCAGGTCGTCGGGCGAGCCGAAGCGGCTGGCCGGGGCGAAGTAGCCGGTGACCTGGTAGCCCCAGGAGCCGGTGAACGGGTGCGCCATCACGGGCAGCAGCTCCACGTGCGTGAAGCCCATGTCGAGCGCATAGGCGGAGAGCTCGTCGGCCAGCTCGAGGTATGTGAGCGAGCGGTTGCCCTCAAACGTGTTCAGCCGCCATGAGCCCACGTGCACCTCGTAGACAGACATCGGCTGCTCGAGCGGCTTGGCCTCGGCGCGCCCCGCGAGGTAGTCGGCGTCCCTCCAGACGTGCTTCGGCTCGGTGACCACCGACGCGGTGAGCGGCGGCACTTCGGCCTCCTGCGCGCACGGGTCGGCCTTCAGCTTGAGCTCGCCGTCGGCGCCGAGGATCTCGTACTTGTAGCGGGCGCCCGGCTCGACTCCCGGGAGGAACAGCTCCCAGATCCCGCCGCCGCCCAGCGAGCGCATCGCGTGCAGGCGCCCGTCCCAGGAGTTGAAGTCGCCCACCACGCTGATCGCCCTGGCGCTTGGCGCCCAGACCGCAAACGCCGTGCCGCGCACGCCCTGGTGCTCGATCACGTGGGCGCCGAGCTTCTCGTACAGCTCCTCGTGCCGGCCCTCGCCGATCAGGTGCAGGTCGAAGTCGCCGATCGTCGGCACGAACGCGTACGGGTCCTCGATCGTGAACGTCCCGCTGTCGCCGTAGTCCACCTCGAGCTGGTAGTGGAGCGGCGGGTGGAGGCCCTCGACGAAGCCCTCGAACACGCCGCCCGGGTGGATCTCCTCGAGCTGCACGGTGTCGCCGCCGTCCAGCTGCGCCGTGACGCCGCTCGCCGCCGGCCGCAGCGCCCGCACCACCACGCCGCCGTTGTCCTCGTGCAGCCCGAGCACCGAATGCGGGTTCGCGTGCTCGCGGCGGACGAGCGCCTCGAGCTCACGGGTGGCGACGTTCATTCGGCCTCCAGTAGTCGCTTGATGCCGGCTACCGGTATGGCTACCCAGTCCGGGCGGTTGTCGAGCTCATAGCGAAGCTCGTACACCGCCTTCTCCAGCTCGAACACCGAGAGCAGATGGGCCACCGCAGCCACTCCGGAGGGCAGCAGGGCGGGATCGATCGTCGCGAAGTAGTGCTCGAGGAAGGTCTCGCGGGCGCGCTCTTCGAAGCCCTCTGGCGCGGGCTTGCCGCGCAGGATCTCCGCAGCCGAGGTGACGTAGGCGAACGAGCGCAGCATGCCCGCCACGTCGCGCAGCGGCGAGCGCTTCTGGCGCCGCTCGGGCAGCGGCCGCGCGGGCTCGCCCTCGAAGTCGAGGATCACCCAACCGCGCGGGGTGTAGAGGGTCTGGCCGAGGTGGTAGTCGCCGTGGGTGCGGATCACCCGCCCGCCCACGCCCAGCTGTGCCAGCTGGCCCAGGCGCTCGCGCACGTCCTGCCCCGAGCCCGCGATGGGCTCCACCGCCGGGTCCTCGGGCAGCCGGGTGAAGATGCGCTCGATGTCCTCGTCCACGGTGGCGGTGAGGAGCGACAGCGCCTCATGGCTCGGCTCTTCCGGCGAGAACCCGGGGTCACCGGCGTCGGACGCGAGCACCGTGTGCATGTGCGCGGTCACCTCGCCCAGGCCGCCGAGCTTGGCGAGGAAGCCCTCGGGGTCGCTCTCGATCTCGTCAAGCGCCAGCTCCCAGCCACCCACGCCGTCGGGGATGAACTGCTGCGCCACTCCCAGCGTGGCCGCCAGCGCGTGGCCGTCGTAGTCGTACCAGCCGTAGAGCGGCGCGATGTTCGGGAAGTCGCGCGCGCTCAGGAAGCGCAGCAGCTCTAGCTCCGGGTTCAGGCCGGCCTCGAGCTTGCGGAACACCTTCAGCACGAGCGCGTCGCCGAACACGAGCGACGAGTTCGACTGCTCCACGCCGATCGGCCGCACAGGAACGTCCTCCGGCAGCTCCCTCGGCTCAGCCGCGAGTTGGAACGAGAAGCGGCCCTGGTCGGTATCGATCGCGTCGCCCGCCTCGATCCGCCGCAGCAGCTCGCGCCCGTGCTCGGGCACCGCCAGCGCGTCGTAGACCGCCCACTTGCGGTCGGCCACGATCGCGTCCTCGGACGTGACGTCTTTGGAGCTCGCCGCACCCAGCGGCAACTGGTAGAGCTCGTGCGTGCCGGTGGCGAAGCGGGTCTGGAGCAGCGCCAGGACGAGCACCGGCGGCTCGTCGTCGAGCACGATGCTCTCGGCCAGCTCCACTCCGGTCACGTGGCGCGATTTGGACGCGTACCAGCGCTGGGCCTCCACCCAGGCGCCGAGCGCCTCGACATCGAGCGACGACAGGTCGCCCGCCGCGATGCTCTGCACGGGGTCAGGCATCGCTCTCCATTTCGTTCTCATCCATTAGCTCAAACCAGAAGAAGCCACGCGGGGCAAGCGTAAGGAGATACGGCAGTTCACCGATGCGCGGGAATCGCGAGCGTCCGAATAGCTCTACCGGATAGCGGCCCTCGTACGCCGACAGGTCGAGCTCCACCGCCTGCGCGGAGCGGGCCACGTTGTGCACGCACAGCACGAGGTCGTCCTCGAAACGTCGGATGTGGGCGAACACGCGCGGGTTCGAGGGCTCGAGCGGCTCGTACGTGCCGAAGCCGAACACCGGGTGCTCCTTGCGCAGGGCTATGAAGCGGCGCAGCCAGCGGAGCAGCGAGGTGGCGGTGCGCAGCTGGGCCTCCACGTTCACGGCCTGGAAGCCGTAGACCGGGTCCATCAGCGGCGGGGCGTAGAGCTGAGCGAAGTCGGCGCGCGAGAAGCCGCCGTTGCGGTCGCCCGTCCACTGCATCGGCGTGCGCACGCCGTCGCGGTCGCCGAGGAACACGTTGTCCCCCATCGCGATCTCGTCGCCGTAGTAGATCACCGGCGAGCCCGGCAGCGAGAACATGATCGCGGTCATCAGCTGGATCTCGTCGCGGCCGTTGTCCAGCAGCGGCGCCAGCCGCCGGCGGATGCCCAGGTTCAGCTTCATGCGCGGGTCCTTCGCGTACTCGGCGTACATGTAGTCGCGCTCCTCGTCGGTGACCATCTCGAGCGTCAGCTCGTCGTGGTTGCGCAGGAACAGCCCCCACTGGCAGTTGTCGGGGATCTCCGGGGTCTGGCCGAGGATCTCGTAGATCGGGTTCGCCTCCTCGCGCCGCACGGCCATGAACATGCGCGGCATCACGGGGAAGTGGAACGCCATGTGGCACTCGTCGCCGTCGCCGAAGTACTGCACCACGTCGGCCGGCCACTGGTTCGCCTCCGCCAGCAGCACCCGGTCCGGGTACTGCTCGTCCACCTCCTTGCGGACTCGCTTGAGGAAGGCGTGCGTCTCCGGCAGGTTCTCGCAGTTGGTCCCCTCCTTCTCGAACAGGTACGGAACCGCATCGAGCCTGAACCCATCCAGGCCGAGCTCGAGCCAGAAGCGCAGCACCTCGAGCATCGCCTCCCGCACCTCGGGGTTCTCGTAGTTGAGGTCCGGCTGGTGCGAGAAGAAGCGGTGCCAGTAGTAGGCGCCCGCCACCGAGTCGTACGTCCAGTTCGACGACTCGGTGTCGACGAAGATGACGCGCGCGTCCTTGTAGCGATCGGGCGTGTCCGACCAGACGTACCAGTCGCGCTTCGGCGAGTCGGGGCTCGAGCGCGACTCCTGGAACCACGGGTGGTCGGACGAGGTGTGGTTCATCACCAGGTCGGCGATCACGCGGATCCGGCGGGCGTGAGCGGCGTCGATGAACTCGTGGATGTCGTCCACCGAGCCGTAGTCCGGGTGCACCTTTGTGAAGTCGGCGATGTCGTAGCCGCCGTCTCTGAGCGGCGACTCGTAGAACGGCAGAAGCCAGACGCAGTCCACGCCCAGCCACTGCAGGTAGTCGAGCTTCTCGGTGAGCCCGCGGAACTCGCCCGAGCCGTCGCCGTTCGCGTCGTGGAAGCCGCGGAGGTGGATCTCGTAGAAGACGGCGGTCTTGAACCAGAGCGGCTCGGCCTCGAACCAACTGCGCGTCTGTGCCCCAACCGGGGCTGGCTGCTCAGTGGTGGTCATGTCTCCACCCGCAGCAGGTGCGCCTGGCGGACACCCGGCTCGAGCCGTACGTAGTTAGGACCGATCCGCCACTGGAAGCGCTCGTCGGTGAGCGCGTCGTGGACGGTGAAGCTTGGCGGCAGGCCGACGTGCGCCGGCACCACCGCCACGCCCTCTTGCGCCTGATAGGGGTCGATGTTCACCACCGCGATGACGGTATTGCCCCTCGTCTGCTTCGCGTAAGCGATCAGTGCGTCGTTGGCGGTGTCGAGGAAGGTGACGTTCGTGAAGTGGTGGAGCGCCGGGTTGCTTCGGCGCGCCTGGTTCACCTTCTGGATGAAGGGGAGCAGCGGTCCATCCAATGCCCGCTTCTTGATCTCGTACTTCTCCGAATCCAGGTACTCCTCGGAGCCGTCTCGCAGCGGCTCGTTCTCGAACCACTCGTAGCCTGAGTAGATGCCGTAGCTGGGGCTCAGCGTGGCCGCCAGCACGAGCCGCGCCGCGAACGCCGCGGGACCGCCGTGCTGGAGGTAGGCATGCAGGATGTCGGGGGTGTTGGCGAAGAAGTTCGGGCGGAAGTACTCCTGCTCGCCGGAGTGCGCCAGCTCCCACACGTACTCGGTGAGCTCGTGGCGCGAGTTCTTCCAGGTGAAGTACGTGTAGGACTGGCTGAAGCCGAGCTTGGCCAGCTGCCGCATCACCGCGCGACGCGTGAACGCCTCGGCCAGGAACACCACGTCGCGGTCGTGCTTGTGCACCTCCGCGATCAGCCACTCCCAGAACGCGAACGGCTTGGTGTGCGGGTTGTCCACGCGGAAGACCTTCACGCCGCAGTCCACCCACTGGATGACCACGGTCTTCAGCGCCTCCCAAAGGCCGCGCCAGTCCTCGGACTCCCAGTTCACGTTGTAGATGTCCTGGTAGCGCTTGGGCGGGTTCTCCGCGTACTTGAGCGTGCCGTCGGGGCGGCGGTGGAACCACTCCGGGTGCTCCTTCAGCCACGGATGGTCGGCGGAGCACTGGATCGCGAAGTCGAGCGCGATGTCGATGTCCAGCTTGCCGGCCTTCTTCGTCAGCTCCTTGAGGTCGTCGATCGTGCCGAGGTCGGGATGCACCGCCTCGTGGCCGCCCTCGCCGTCCAGGCCGATCGCCCAGGGCGAGCCGGGATCGCGCTTGCGAGCCACCAGCGCGTTGTTGCGCCCCTTGCGGTTGGTCAGGCCGATCGGGTGGATAGGCGGCAGGTAGATCACGTCGATGCCCAGCTCGCTTAGCTCCGGCAGCAACTTCTGCACGCCCTTCAGCCCGCCCCACGAGCGCGGGAAGAGCTCGTACCAGGCGCCGAAGCGGGCCCGCTCGCGATCCACCTCGATCGGCAGCGGGTCCTTCATGGTCACGTCGCCGTGCCGCTCCTCGGTGCGCTCCATCGTGGCGTACAGCTCGGGGCCGAGGGCGAGGTCGTGCTTGGCGGTCTCGGGGATCTTCTTGTCCTCGAAGATGCCCAGCGCGTTCTCGAGAAGCGCCTTGTCCTCCTTCGCCTTCGCGCGCTCGAGGGCGCTCTTGATCAGCACCACGCCCTCGGACATCTCGCCGGCGAGGTCGTGCTGGCCGGCCTCGATCTTTCGCTCCAGCTCGTCGCGCCAGGTGGCGAAGGGATCGCTCCAGGCCTCGATCGTGTACTCCCAGCGACCCTGCCGGTCCACCTCGAACTCGCCCTGCCAGCGGACGCCATCGAGGTGGGCGTCGATCTCGTGCATCGGCGACTCGCCCCAGCGCCGGTCGCCCGGGCCGCGGTAGCGCACCACCGCGCGCAGGATGTCGTGGCCGTCGCGGAAGATGTCGGCCGACACGGTCACCGAGTCGCCCACGCAGCGCTTCGCCGGATAGCGTCCGCCATCCACGGCCGGTGCCGGGTACTGGATCAGGATGCGCTCGGGTGGTTGGCTGCCAGTCGACTCGGGCACCTGCTCGCGAAGTATCCACAGGAAGCCGCGAACAAACCCTTGCGACTAGACCTCCCCCGTTCGAGCGGCGTACAGCTTCACCCCACGTCGTTGCCTTCGGGGCGGCTCGGGCGCGACGCATACCGCTTCGTGGACTGGCTTGCTTCCGCCGGTCAGACGTGGTGGCAGATGCTGCCGCTCGGACCGCCCGACCGCTATCGGTCTCCCTACAAGGCTCGGTCGGCGTTCGCCGGTTGGCCTGGGTTGCTGGCGTCTCCGCGAGCTCCCGTTTCCGCTTCCGAGGAGCTCGACTTCCGCGAGCGGAACGCATACTGGATCCTCGATTGGGAGCGGCTCGCAGGTCGCGGCGCTGTCGCAGATCAGGTGCGTTTCTCGCGTGAGTGGAGCGCCTTGCGTTCGTACGCCGCTTCGGCGGGCGTGCGCCTCTTCGGCGACGTGCCGATCTACGTGGCGCCCGGCAGCGCCGACCACCGCGCCCACCCCGAGCTATTCCGCTCCGGGTTCGTGGCCGGCACGCCGCCGGACCTGTACACAGAGCGCGGGCAGCTGTGGGGCAACCCGTTGTACGACTGGCCCTCCCTGCGCCGACGGCGCTACCGCTGGTGGGTCGAGCGCTTCCGGCGCTCCTTCGAGCTCTTCGACTTGACCCGCATCGACCACTTCCGCGGCTTCGTGGCGTACTGGGAGGTGCCGGCGGGCGCGGGCGACGCCCGGGCGGGGCGCTGGCAGCGCGGGCCGGGGCGGGCGCCGTTTCTCGCTGCTTCGCGGGTCTTGGGTAATCCGCTGCCGCTCGTCGCGGAGGACCTCGGGGTGATCACCCCCGCAGTGAACCGGCTACGCGACTCGCTCGGCCTGCCCGGGATGCTGGTGCTGCAACTGGGGTTCGAGCCGGACGAGCCGCGCTCGGTGCACCGGTTCGAGCGGCACGCGGAGCACCGTGTGGTGTACACGGGCACGCACGACAACGACACCGTTCGGGGGTGGTACGAGTCGCTGGATGCTCCGCGGTTGGCGCTGCTTCGCGGGGAGCTCTCGCGGCGCGGGATCGAGGAACGCCAACCGTGGTGGGCGCTGATCCGCCTGGCGTTCTCCTCCCCTGCCCGGGTGGCGATGGTGCAGGCGCAGGACGTGCTCGGGCTGGGGTCCGAGGCCCGCATGAACACGCCGGGCTCGAGCGGCACGGCGTGGCGGTGGCAGCTGCGGCGCGGCGCGCTTACTTCTTCGCTGGCGGCGCGACTGCGCGAGGCGACCGAGGAGGCGGGGCGGCTCCCCCGACGTGGATGACCTCATGGCTGTATGTCAGACCAAATGTCATCCACGTCGACGCGCGAGGGCTTTCAGCCACACCGCGCGGGCGCTCACCTTCGCGTGACGGTACGTGTAGGTGGCGTCGCCGCGGAGGCGGTTCCAGCGGGTGGTCTCCCACTGGATGAGGGTTGACGGACGCACCACCGGGGGCAACCCGTCCGCCGCCAGCACATCCAGCGCCCGCTCGGCTATCGCGATCTGGCCGAACGCCGTTGGGTGCACGTGGTCGGCCATCACAAGGTTGCGGGCTCCCCACGAGCTGAGGTCGAGCAGCAACGCGCCCCCGTCTGCGGCCGCCCGCCGAACGATCTCGTTCAACTCACCCACCTTCGCCCCGGCTCGCGGCCGCCCGAGGTCCAAAGGCGCCGTCAGCGTCAGTACTCGGTCGCAGCGCTCCCGCACGAATCCCAGCGCCTCGCGGAAACCTCCCTCGAACGCCGCGCCGTCCCAGTCCACAGCCCGCACGTCGTTCACGCCTATGTACAGGCAGCCGAGGTCGTAGCGCGCCTCCGCATGGCACGCAGGGATTTGCGATGACAGCACGTCCGACACCCGCGCCCCATCCGTGGCGTAGCCGCTGTACGGCAGGCCCAGGCCGCGTGCCACCCAGAGCGCCCACGACTGCAGCGCCACGCCCCACTGCAGCTCGCCGCCGC
>JBKPDA010000210.1:0-12044 GCA_046727635.1 Actinomycetota bacterium
TGGAGCAGCTGCGCTTCGGGCGGGCAACCGCACGATAAACCGCGCCCCGCCGCCGGCCGGGCTCTCCAGCTTCACCGAGCCGCCGTGGCCCTCGGCGACCGCGCGCACTATCGCGAGACCCAGGCCGCTTCCGCCGTCGCCCGTGTCGCCCGCGCCGCGCACGAAGCGCTCGAAGATCCGCTCGCCGAGCTGGGGCGGGATGCCCGGGCCGTTGTCCTCCACCACGAGCACGATCGACCCGTCCTCGCGGCGGACAGTGGCGTGCACGCTGGTGCCGGCCGGAGTGTGGGCGACCGCGTTTCCGATCAGGTTGAGGCTGAGGCGATGGAGGTCGTCGGGAGCCCCCTCGACCAGAAGTCTGGGCTCGTCCACTTCCACGCTGAGCTCGTGATCCACCGCGGTGGGCGCGACCTCGCCCGCGGCCTCGCGCACCACTGAGCCGAGATCCACGGCCTCGCGCCGTGCTTGGCGGCCCGCGTCGGCCCGCGCGAGCAGCAGCAGGTCGGCCACGAGACGGCGCATGCGATGAGATGAGCGCAACGCCGACGCGGCGATCTCCCGGTCCTCGCCCGCCAGCCCGACTTCCAGGAGCTCGAGGTTGGTGAGGATGCTGGTGAGCGGCGTACGCAGCTCGTGCGAGGCGTCGGCGACGAACTGCCGCTGGCGTGTCAGGGCGGCCTCGGTCTCGTCCTGCGCCGCATCGAGGGCACCGAGCATCTCCTCGAGCGTGCGGGCGAGGTCGGCCACCTCGTCATCGGTCTCGGGCTTGGGTAGCGTGACGCCCGGGTCCCGCGTGCGCGCGATGTCCTTGGCGGCGCCGGTGAGGCGGGCGATCGGCGACATCGCGCGGCGAGCCACCGCATGTCCCGCGAGCAGCGCGAGGCCCGTACCACCCATCACGCCGAGGATGAGGAACAGTCGTATGCGGCCGATGGTGTGGTTGAGGCTCGAGATCGGCTTCGCGTACTCGATGTAGGCGATCGGCGCACCATCCGAGAACAACGGCACGGAGACGAAGCGATAGCCGCTGGCCTCGTGGATCCCGGCTTTCGGCGGCCCGAGGTCGACGTCGCGGGGGAGGGACTGCACCGGTGCTCCATAGCCATCGAGGATCCGGATGAGCGCACCCCCGGCGGTGGCGGCCTCGAGGACCTGATTGTTAAACGAGATCTGACCGCTTCCGCTGTAGTACGGGTCGACGTGGGCTTGCAGCTGGGTTGCGGTGAGCCGCAAGTCGCTGTCGAAATCCGATCGGACGCGGCTGACCGTGACCTCCTCGACGATGGCTGCGAACAGCAGCAGGATCACGAACGTCAGGCCCGCCGACGTAACCGCCAGCCGCCAGCGGACGGGCAACCTGTCGAAGCGCTTGAGGAGGCCCCTCATGGAGCGCGCAACACGTACCCCGAGCCGCGAACCGTGTGCAGCACACGCGGTTCGCCGCCGGCCTCGAGCTTGCGCCGCAGGTTGGAGATGAACACGTCGACCGTGTTCGTCTCCACGAGCACCCGGTATCCCCAGACCTGCTCGAGCAGCGCTTCTCTCGTGACCACGAGTCGCTCGTTACGCATCAGGTACTCGAGCAACTCGAACTCGCGGGACGTGAGCTCGAGCGGGCGGTCCCCGCGCAGCACTTCGCGCGTGTCGGGATTCAGGCGCAGGTCCCCGACGACCAGGAATGCGCTACCGCGCGGCGGACGCCGGCGGAGCAGGGCACGCAGCCGGGCGAGCAGCTCCTGCCGCTCGAACGGCTTCACGAGGTAGTCGTCGGCGCCCGTGTCGAGGCCCTCCACGCGCGAGTCCAGACTGTCGCGCGCGGTGAGCATCAGGATCGGGACGTCGCTCGTGTCGCGGAGCCGGCGGCAGACTTCGATGCCGTCGAGGCGGGGGAGCCCGAGATCGAGCACCACCGCATCAGGCTCAAAAAGCGCTGACTCCTCGAGCGCGGCCACGCCATCCTCGGCGAGGCGCACGTCGTAGCCCTCGAGCCGCAGGGAGCGGCGAAGAGCGCCACCGATCTCGGCGTCGTCCTCCACCACAAGAACACGCGGCTTCTGTGCCATTCCTATTAAGGGTATTTGGAGCGGACCGCCCGCTCGCGCTGCTTTAACCCCTGTTTAAGCCGGGTGATTCGGTGCACCTCAAGGGGAGCGCCGCGACTGTCGAATAGAAGCCTGTGATCCGCCGCTCGTCGTCGGCCCTCGCTCTCGCCATCGCGCTGGCTGTGGTCGCGCTGCCGACGGCCGCCGAGGGCGCCGTGCCGGCCAAGATGGACTCGCTGAATCCGCCGCTGTCGGCGCCCCTCTCGCAGACAACGCCGCCAGTGGGGTTCACCACGAGCGCTCGTCAGGCGGTGGCCATCGCCGACCGCACGAAGGCAGCTCAGGCGCTCGCCCGAAAGCACCCGGAGGTCCGCGGGAGCGCCTTGATCTGGCTGGGCCAAGCCTGGGAGGTGGACTACTGGCGCGGTGAGCACGACTACCTCGAGGTCGACGTGACGCCCGATGGTCGGGTGGCGAAGGTGTGGAGCGGGGTCAAGGCGCAGCAGTACGTGGCTCGCGGCCACTTTGGCGGCCTGTTCGACTCGCCCTGGGTGTTCGTGCCGTTCGCCCTGCTCTTCCTCGCTCCCTTCATCGATCCGCGCCGGCCGTTCAGACTGCTGCACCTCGACCTGCTCGTGATGCTGTCGTTCGGCGTCTCCTACTGGCTGCTGGCGGAGGGCAACCCGAGCGCCGGGGTGATCGCCGTCTACCCGGTGCTGCTGTACCTCCTGGTGAGAATGCTCGCTGCCGGGCTGCGGCCCAGCCGGCCGCGGGGCCGACTGGTGCCTGTGGCGTCCACCGCTGTCCTGGCGGTGGGCCTCGTGGCGCTGGTGGGAGCCCGGGTGACGCTGAACCTGAAGAGCGACACGGTGATGGACGTGGGCTACGCATCGGTGGTGGGCGCCGATCGCATCTCGCACGCGAAGCCGCTGTACGTGGACAACGACTCGCATGGCGACACGTACGGGCCCGTGGCGTACGCCGCCTACATCCCGTTCGAGCTCCTGTTCCCGTTCGACGGCCGCTGGGACTACCTGCCGAGCGCACACGCGGCGGCGCTCGCCTTCGACCTGCTTACGCTGCTCGGCCTGTTTCTGCTCGGGCGGGAGATGCGGGCGGGGCCGGAGGGGCGCCGGCTGGGACTCGCGCTGGCCTGGGCCTGGGCCGCGTTCCCGTTCACGCTGCTCGGGCTGATCCTGAACGTGAACGACGGGCTCGTGGCGATGCTGATCGTCTACGCGCTGCTCTTCTACAAGCGCTCGCCGGGCGCACGCGGCGTGCTGCTTGGCTTGGCCGCTGCGGCGAAGTTCTTCCCGGCGGTGCTGCTGCCGCTGTTCGCCTCCGGGCGCGATGTGCGCGGCACGGGACGCGCGCTGCGGATCGTCGCCGTGGGTGTGGCGGTGTTTGCCCTCGCCTTCGCGCTCTTCCTGCCCGACGGCGGGGTGCGCGAGATCTGGAACTGCACTCTGGGCTATCAGCTGGGCCGCGCACCGGACTTCTCGCTGTGGGGGATCCACGAGGGCATCCGCTGGACACAGACCGTGGCCGAGGTGGTCGCGCTCGGGCTCGCCACGCTGGTGGCGTTCAGGCCTCGCCAGCGCTCCTTCACGCAGGTATGTGCGCTCGGCGCGGCGGTGGCGATCGCGCTTCAGATCCCCGCCGGGCACTGGTTCTACTTCTACATCGTCTGGTTCACGCCGCTGGTGCTGGTGGCGCTGTTCGCGGCGCAACGCGAGCCGCTGTCCGAGCCGGACTTCGTGCCTGCGCGGCTCACCCTCGCGGACAACCGCGATCTGGCGAAGGTTTGAGCCCCCCAGCGTCGAAGGAGTGCGGGCTGAGATGGCCAGCCGCCGACCCACCAAGAAACGGGGCCGCGCCGCACGTGGGCGCTCGCTAAGCGATCTTCTCGATCTCCGCATGCCGCGGCTCGAGCAGCACCAGCTCGATCTGATCGGGTTGGGGCTGGTGGCGTTCGCCGCCTACTTCACGCTCGTCTTCTACCTGGGCTGGGACGGCGGCAAGGTGGGCGAGTACATGGCGAAGGGGTTCAAGTACCTCTTCGGGGGGGTTGCCTACCTGGCGCCGATCGTGCTGTTCGGGGTGGGCGCCGTGCTGGTCCTGCGTCCGCTGCTGCCCTCAGTGCGGCCGTTCAAGGCCGGGGCAATCTGCCTGATCGTGGGTCTCCTGCTCGGGCTGGCCGGTCACTCGTTCGGCATTGGGCCCGACCAGCCCGCCCGCGAGGGCTACTTCCACCCGGCCTACTTCGAGCACCACGGCGGCTTGGTGGGGGACGGGCTCTACTGGGTGTCGCACACCCTCTTCCAGCAGTTCGGCACCGACATCTTCTTCGTCTTCCTGATGCTCGGCGGGCTGCTGCTCCTCACAGGAGCGTCGGTGGCCGGCGTCGTGCGCGCCACCGGCGAGAGCCTGACCAACACCACCCGGCGCGTGAAGGAGTCCACGAGCGAGTTCGCGGCACTCGTGAGCGGGCGGCCACAGTCGCAGTCCGAGTCGCGGCCGGTCGCGGTGGAGGAATCGGGGGAAGACGGGCCGCCTGAGGTCGAGCCGGTGGTGCGCGCGACGCACGTGGAGGCGCCCGCGCTCGACGGCGAGCAGCGCTACCCGGACATCTACGGGCACGGCGACGAGGACGAGACCTTGGACGGAGGCGACGAGGAAGACGACGCCGGGTTGGAGGACGACGTGGCCGGAGGCGTTGCCGCCGTGCGCGATCCCGCGCCGCCCCGCCAGGAGGAGCTGACCCCGCAGGGCAACCGGCGCTCGGCCGTGACCGAGGCCGACGACCTCGAGTACAAGGCGCCGCCCGCAGCGCTGCTGAAGCGCTCGAACGGCGGCGCCACGAAGGTGGACACGAGCGCCCAGGCGCGCACCGGCGCCCAGCTCGTGGAGGCGCTCGGCCACTTCGGCGTGGAGGCCAAGGTGGTGGGCACGGTCACCGGTCCGCACGTGACCCGCTACGAGCTGCGACTGGCCCCGGGCACGAAGATGTCGAAGGTCAGCGCGCTGAAGGACGACCTCGCGTACGCGCTTGCCGCCGAGGACGTGCGCATACTCGCCCCGATCCCGGGCAAGCAGGCGGTGGGCGTCGAGGTGCCGAACCTGGTGCGGAAGATCGTGCACCTCGGGGACGTGTTCCAGGAGTCGCCGAAGGGCTGGTCCCCGCTCACGGTCTGGCTCGGGAAGGACATCGCCGGCAAGGCGATCGGCACCGACCTGGCCAAGCAGCCGCACATCCTCGTGGCCGGCACCACCGGCTCCGGCAAGTCCGGCTGCGTGAACGCGATGCTCTCCTCGATCTTGCTGCGCGCCACGCCGAACGAGGTGCGTCTCGTGCTCGTGGACCCCAAGCAGGTGGAGCTGAACCACTACGAGTCGATTCCGCACCTGCTCACACCGGTGGTCACGAGCCCGCGCCTGGCCGCCAACGTGCTCGCCAACCTGATCAAGGAGATGGAGGAGCGCTACTCGATCATGAGCCGCGCGCGCACGCGCAACCTCGTGGAGCTGAACCGCGTGCGCGAGAAGGAGGGGGAGCGGCCGCTGCCCTACATCCTCTGCGTGATCGACGAGTTGGCCGACCTGATGATGATCGCCCCCGGCGAGGTGGAGGACTCGATCATCCGCCTGGCGCAGAAGTCGCGCGCCGTCGGCATCCACCTGCTGCTCGCCACCCAGCGGCCGAGCGCCGACATCATCACCGGCATGATCAAGGCGAACGTTCCCGCACGAATCGCGTTTGCCGTCTCCTCACAAACAGATTCGCGGGTAATTCTCGACCAGAACGGCGCCGAGTCGCTGCTCGGGCAGGGCGACATGCTCTTCCGCCCGGCGTCCGAGTCGCGCCCGGCACGCATCCAGGGCGCGTTCATCACCGAGGACGAGATCGAGAAGCTCACCTCACACTGGGCCAAGCAGGGCGAGGCCGAGATGCACGAGGAGCTGCTCGTGGCGGTGGAGAGCGCGGGCGACGACGCCGACCGCGACTTCGACCCCGACTCGGACGACCTGCTCGGCGAGGCGATCGCCACAGTGGTTCAGCTGGGCAGCGCCTCCACCTCGATGCTCCAGCGCCGCCTGCGCATCGGCTACACGCGCGCGGGGCGCCTCATCGACATGATGGAGCGGCGCGGCGTGATCTCGGGGTACGAGGGCTCGAAGGCACGGCAAGTTCTCATTACCGAGGCGGACCTGCCGCGCGTTTTGGATGCGCTCGACGAGCCGGTAGGCGCTCCCAGCGAGTAGGTCTCGGGTCTGGGGTCTCGGGTCTCGGGAGAGAGGCCCGACACCCGTGACCCGAGACCCGAGACCTTCCGCGACAATGTGGCGGCGATGCCGCAGGCTATCGGCGACACATTGCGTGAGGCGCGCATGCGCCAGAAGATCGACATCACGGAGATCGAGTCGAAGACGAAGATCCGCGCGAAGTACCTGCGTGCGATGGAAAACGCGGAGTTCGACCTCCTCCCCGGCAGCACGTTCGCCAAGAGCTTCCTGCGCACTTACGCGGATGCGCTCGGGCTCGACTCCCACCGCCTGGTGGAGGAGTACCGGTCGCAATACGAGCCGCGCGACGAGTCGGACCTGCCGCCGCTCAGCTCACAGCCCGGAGCGCGGCGGCGTGGCTCCCGCTACGACCGCCGGCCGCCGCCGCGGCGCGCCGTGGCGATCATCGCCGGCATCGTGGCGGTGGTCGTGATCCTGTTCCTGGTCGGCGTGTTGAGCAACTCCCCGTCGAACAAGAAGAAGCAAACGGCGGCTACGACCACCACCACGCCCAAGCAGGCGGCTGCGGGCGGGAGCAAGAAGAAGCACACCGCCACGGCCGCACCCAAGCGCGTCGTGCTCCGCATCACGCCCGCAGTGCCCACCTACGTGTGCGTGGACCGCGGTACGGGCACCCCGGTGGCGTTCGAGGGCATCATCTCCAAGGCGACGACCTGGCGGGGAAGGCACCTCCGCGTGAATCTCGGCAAGACTTCGGTGACCGTTAGCGCAAACGGCAAGCGCGTGCCGCTCGCGGTTGGACCAAACCCAGCTGGACTCGACCTGACACCCGGCCACCACAAGACCATTCCGTCCGGCCAGCGGCCCTGCTCTTGAGCATCCGCGCCGGCATCGTCGTCACCGGCACCGAGGTGCTGAGCGGGAAGGTGCAGGACCGCAACGGCCCTTGGCTTGCCGACCGCCTGTTCGAGCTCGGCATAGAGCTCGCACACATCACGATCGTGGGCGACCGCCGCGAGGACATGGAGGCGCAGCTGCGCTTCCTCGCCGACCAGGGCGTTGACCTGATCGTGACGAGCGGGGGACTCGGGCCCACGGCGGACGACCTGACCGCCGAGGTGGTGGGCCGCTTCCAGGAGCGTCCGCTCGAGCTGAGCGAGGAGATGGAGCGGAAGATCGCGGAGATCCTGAAGCCGCTGATGAAGCGCTTCCAGCATCTCGACAAGGAAGCGGTGATGGACGCCAACCGCAAGCAGGCGATGATCCCCCGCGGGGCCACCGCGATCGATCCCGCGGGCACCGCGCCCGGGCTGGTGGTGCCGCCACCGAACGGCCGTGGCGGCCCCACCGTGGTGGTGATGCCGGGCCCTCCGCGCGAGCTGCATTCGATGTGGCCGGTGGCCGTGGAGACGCCGGCGTTCCAGGCGGCAGTGGCCGGGCGCACCATCTACGAGGAGCGGATGCTCAGGCTGTTCGGCATCCCGGAGTCGGAGATTGCGGAGACGCTCCGGATCGCCGAGCGCTCGGTGCCGGACTTCTCCAAGCTGGAGATCACCACCTGCCTGCGTCGCGGGGAGCTGGAGGTGTCGGCCCGCTACGAGCCCGAGGGGGAGGAGGCATGGGGCGCGATCGAGGACCTGATCGCCGAGCGCTATCCGGCGGCGCTCTTCTCGCGCGACGGCTCCCGGATCGACGACCAGGTGGCGGAGCTGCTCGCGGGCCACTGGTTTGCCGCCGCGGAATCGATCACCGGCGGCCTGCTGGTGGGGCGGCTGGTGGAGCGCCCGGGCGCGTCCGAGTACGTGGCCGGCGGCGTGGTCTCCTACTCGAACGAGTCGAAGTCCGAGCTGCTGGGAGTGGACCCGGACCTGATCGAGTCGAAGGGCGCGGTGTCGCCCGAGGTGGCGGAGGCGATGGCAGACGGGGCGCTTGCGCGCTTCCAGGCGGACGTTGCGGTGGGGATCACCGGCGTGGCCGGCCCCGGCGGCGGCACGGAGGCGAAGCCGGTGGGCTACGTGTGCTGGTGCGTGAAGCAGTCGAACGGCGCGAAGCTCGCGCGCGACGTGCAGATCCCAGGCGATCGCGCCGAGATCCGCGACCGCTCCACCACGGTGGCGATGCATCTGTTGCGTCGCGCGCTGACCGGTGACGAGGCCGGGTTCTGAGGAGCGCCGGAAGCGGCCCGGCTCGCCGCGGGCGCGGCTGTTCCTGGCGCTCGACCTGCCGGATGAGGCGCGCGCGGAGCTGCTCGCGTGGCGTGAGGAGGCTCTGACGGGCCGCGACGACCTGCGGCCGGTGGCGCCGGAGGCGTTGCACGTCACGCTCGTGTTCCTCGGCTATCTGCCGGAGAAGGAGATCGGGACGGTGGCGCGCACCGCGTTCGAGGCGATGGCGGGGGCTCCGCGACCGCGTGTGGCGGTGACAGCGGTGAAGCCGATCCCGCCGCGCTCGCCGCGGCTGTTCGCGTTCGACCTCTCGGACGAAGGCGGTCGGGCGGTGACGCTGCAGGCTGCCGCGTCCGACGCGCTGTCCGCCGCGCGCTTCTACAAGCCCGAGAAGCGCCCGTTCTGGCCGCACGTCACGTTCGCGCGGGTGAAACGTAACGTGCGGCGCGTGCCGCCCCTCGACGCCACGCAGCCGTCTGTCGAGCCATTCGAGACGCGGGACATCGTGCTCTACCGCTCGATTCTGCGGCCTCAGGGGGCTCTTTACGAGCCGCAGGAGCGCTTGCGGCTCGAGTGATTCGTCTCAAGGTTCCCTGCGCTTCCGCCGATGCAGACCGAGCCCGAACCTTGAGGAGAAGCATGTTCGACCTGGCGGCGGCTCTCGACCGCGTAACGGAGTGGGGTGGCTCTGACCTCCACCTGAAGCACAGCAGCCCTCCGCTCATCCGCATCCACGGCGAGCTTCAGCCGATTCCGCACACGAGCGAGTTGACGGCCGACGAGACCGAGCGTGCGCTCGAGCAGATGCTCAAGCAGCCCTCGAAGCTCGCGGAGTTCGACTCCGAGGGCGAGGTGGACTTCTCGTTCGAGCATGTGGGTCAGGAGCGCGCTCGGTTCCGCGTGAATGCCTTCCGGCAGCTGGGCGGCACGTCGCTCGTCTGCCGCGTGATCCCGGACCACATCCGCTCGATCGAGGAGCTCTCGCTCCCGCCGGTGATCGGCGAGCTCGCCGACGAGGAGCGCGGCGTCGTGCTCGTCACCGGCACCACCGGCTCGGGCAAGACCACCACGCTGGCGGCGATGATCGACCAGATCAACCGGACGAAGTCGAAGCACATCGTCACGATCGAGGACCCGATCGAGTACCTCCACCGCGACAACCGCTCGGTGATCAACCAGCGCGAAGTGGGCACCCACACGGCTTCGTTCGCCCGTGCCCTGCGCCGCGTGCTGCGTCAGGACCCTGACGTGATCCTGATCGGCGAGATGCGCGACGAGGAGTCGGTTCAGACCGCCATGTCGGCGGCCGAGACCGGGCACCTCGTGTTCTCCACGCTGCACACGCTCGACGCCGGCGAGACGATCAACCGCATCATCGACCTCTTCCCGCGCCACGAGGAGAACCAGGCCCGCGCGATGCTGGCCGGCACGCTGAAGGGCATCGTGTCCCAGCGGCTCGTGCGCACCTCCGACGGCCGCGGCCGCATCGTGTGCTGCGAGATCATGCGCATGACGGGGCGCGTGGCGGACATGATCATCCGCCCGGAGGAGACGACCCATCTCAACGAGGCGATCGGCGAGGGCTCCTACTACGGGATGCAGACCTTCGACCAGGCGCTGCTCGCGCACGTCCAGGCCGGCCGCATCTCGATGGACGACGCGCTCGCGGCCGCCAGCCACCCGCACGACTTCAAGCTGCTCGTGACGGCGAACGCGCAGCGCAGCGACGGTCAGTTCGTATCGGCCGCGCAGCGCGGCCGGGTGTAGCGTCCTTCGTCGAGCGGCGCGAGCGCCGCGGCTGTTACGCGCTTGTCACAAAGTGCGCGCGAAATGTTTGCGCGCGCGTCTGGAATGGCGTCCGGTCGGGTCCTTAGCCTGGGTGCATCTCGAAGAACGCGAGGAGCACCGACATGATGGATTCGGACACTGAGAAGGCCGCAAAGGCCCGCGATTCCGCGCTGAACAGCGCGCTCACCCAGATCGAGCGCACGTTCGGGCAGGGATCGATCATGCGAATGGGCGACGAGGCGGCGGCCGTCAAGGTGGCTGCCATCCCTTCGGGCGCCCTATCGCTCGACATCGCCCTTGGCGTGGGGGGCTTCCCGCGCGGGCGCATAGTGGAGATCTTCGGTCCGGAGTCATCCGGTAAGACGACCCTGCTCTACCACGTGCTCGCCGAGGCCCAGAAGGCCGGCGGCATCTGCGCGTTCATCGACGCCGAGCACGCCATGGATCCCGCCTATGCGAAGCGCATCGGAGTCGACGTCGACGAGCTGCTGGTCTCGCAGCCGGATCACGGCGAGCAGGCGCTCGAGATCGCCGACCTGCTGATCCGCTCGGGTGCGATCGACGTGGTGGCGATCGACTCGGTGGCCGCGCTCACGCCGAAGGCCGAGCTCGAGGGTGCGATGGGCGACCAGACGGTCGGCCTCCAGGCCCGGATGATGAGTCAGGCCATGCGCAAGCTCGCCGGCAACCTCAACCGCACCGGCACGCTCTGCATGTTCACGAACCAGATCCGCGAAAAGGTGGGCGTGATGTTCGGCTCGCCGGAGACGCAGCCTGGCGGTAGGGCGCTGAAGTTCTACTCGTCGCAGCGGCTCGACATCCGCCGCATCGAGACGCTCAAGGAGGGCACGGAGGCGGTCGGCAACCGCGTGCGGGTCAAGGTCGTGAAGAACAAGGTGGCGGCGCCGTTCCGCCAAGCCGAGTTCGACATCGAGTACGGCGAGGGCATCTCCGCCGAGGGCTGCCTGATCGACCTCGGCCTGGAGAACGACATCGTCCAGAAGTCCGGCTCGTTCTTCTCGTACGGCGAGGAGCGACTGGGCCAGGGCCGCAACAACGTGAAGGCCTACCTGCGCGAGAACCCCGGCGTGGCGAAGGAGATCGAGCAGAAGATCTACGAGGCGATCGGAATGGCGTCGGCCCACGGCCCGGCCGAGATCGCCGAGCTCGATCCGAAGGCTTCCGCTGAAGAGGCTGTCGAGGAAGCCGCAGAAGCTGCGGCGGAAGCGGCCTAGAGCCGCACTTCGCCGTAACCCCAAGGCGCGGGCGGTCTCCGGGCCGCCCGCCTGCCGGGGTTGTCGCTCGTCCGCAGGCGGGGGCGCTGCAAACCTTCGGATACCTGCGTCCTCGGTCGGCCGCGGGCTAGCGCCCTACGGCCTCCCTGCGTCCTTGGTCTCCTCGGTTTTCGCGCCCCGTCCTGGCCGCTGCAAACCATCGGATACCTGCGTCCTCGGTCGGCCGCGGGCTATCGCCCTACGGCCTCCCTGCGTCCTTGGTCTCCTCGGTTTTCGCGCCCCTTCCGGGCCCGCGCACATGGAATGACCGCGCGCCCTGGGACTCCCAGATAGGTGCACACCAAATTCGACCGGAGGGCCGCTCTCGGGTTCAATTGCCCTGTGTCCCGGAGTTCCTTGTACGACGACATCGGGCGCACCTACACGGCGACGCGGCAGACGGATCCGCGGCTCGCCGCCGCGATCTGGGCCGCGTTGGGCGATGCGCGGAGCGTGCTCAACGTCGGTGCGGGGACTGGTTCGTACGAGCCGGCTGATCGCGACGTAGTCGCCCTCGAGCCGTCCGAGGT
>JBKPDA010000211.1:0-7264 GCA_046727635.1 Actinomycetota bacterium
GCCTGCGGCTCCGCGTCCGCGGCCTTCCGCCGACGCGTGCGTCGAGGCTTCGGCGCCTCCTCGGCAGCCGCCGTCTCCTCGGGCTCTGCGCCCTCGGTGCTCTGCTTCTCTTCCTCGGTCATCGCATTCGCGCCTTGTCGGATCCGGCGTGACCGCGGAACAGGCGCGTGGGAGCGAACTCGCCGAGCTTGTGGCCGACCATCGACTCGGAGATGAACACGGGCACGTGCTTGCGGCCGTCGTGGACGGCGATCGTGTGGCCCACCATCTCAGGGAAGATCGTCGAGGCGCGCGACCAGGTCTTCAGCATCTGCTTCTGACCCGACGAGTTCATCGCCTCGATGCGGCTCATCAGCCGCTCCTCGACCCACGGTCCCTTCTTTGAAGATCTGGACACTGCTAGATGCTCCTTTCCTGGCCCGCGTGCCCGCGGGGGCGCGAAAACCGAGCCGGCCAAGGACGCAGGGCGCAGCTAATGCCGGAGGCCATTGGCGAGCCCGAGGACGCAGGTCCGGCGATGGTTTGCAGCGTCATCCGTGGGTGCGGGGGTCGGGGAAGGGGCATCTACTCACCTCTTCTTCCTGCGGCGCCTGACGATCCACCGGTCGGACGGCTTGTTCTTCTTGCGCGTGGGGTAGCCGAGCGTCGGCACGCCCCACGGCGTGACTGGGTGGCGGCCCGGCGTGGTGGAGCCCTCGCCGCCGCCGTGCGGATGGTCGACCGGGTTCATCGCCGTGCCGCGCGTCTGCGGGCGCTTGCCCTTGTGGCGGCTGCGTCCGGCCTTGCCGATGTCGATGTTCTGGTGCTCCACGTTCCCGATCGTGCCGATGCTGGCGCGGCAGTCCACCGACACCATCCGCATCTCACCCGAGGGAAGGCGCAGCGTGGCCCGGTCGCCCTCCTTTGCCACCAGCTGGATGGCGGCGCCGGCTGAGCGGCCGAGCTGGCCGCCGCGGCCGGGAGTGAGCTCCACGTTGTGCACCACGGTGCCCGTGGGCACGTTGCGCAGCGGAAGGCAGTTGCCCACCTGGATGTCGGCGTTCGGGCCGGACTCCACCGTGCTGCCCACGCGGAGCCTCGCCGGCGCCAGGATGTAGCGCTTCTCGCCGTCGGCGTAGTGGAGCAGCGCGATGTAGGCGGTGCGGTTGGGGTCGTACTCGATCGAGGCGACCTTGGCCGGCACGCCGTCCTTCGTGCGCTTGAAGTCGATGATGCGGTACTTGCGCTTTGCGCCGCCACCGCGGTGCCGGCTGGTAATGCGCCCGTAGGAGTTGCGCCCGCCGCTCTTGGTGAGTCCCTCGACGAGCGACTTCTCAGGCGTCGACCGAGTGACCTCGGCCCGATCCGACCACGTCGCAAAGCGGCGACCGGGGCTCGTGGGCTTGTGTTTCTTGATGGCCATGGCTTACTCCCCGAGCTCCTGACCCTCGAACAGCTCAATGGTGTCATCGGGGTGCAGCTCGACGACCGCCTTCTTCCACTCGCGCGTGCGCCCGAACGTGGTGCCGCGCCGCTTGGGCTTCGACTTCACGCTCATCGTGCGCACCTCTTGCACGCGCACGCCCCAGCTCTCCTCCACGGCCTGGCGCACCTGCGTCTTGTGCGCGTCCGGGTGGATGCGGAACGTGTACTTGTTGGCCGCGAGCAGGGCGTAGCTCTTCTCGGAGACGATCGGCTTGATGATCACGCTGCGCGCGTTCACGACGCGCTCCTCTCGGACGGCGATGCCAGCTGCGTGAGCCGGTCGATGGCGGCCTGCGAGGCCAAGAGCCGGGCAGCGCCCACGATGTCGGCCACGCCGGCGTCGTCGGCCCGCAGCACGCTCACGCCCGCGATGTTGCGAAACGACTTGGCACAGGCCTCCTCGCCCTCGGCGGCGAGCAGCACGAGCGCCCGGCCCTCGCCGAAGCTGTCGAGCGCCCCTGCCGCCGCCTTCGTGGAAGGCTCGGCGAACTTGGACGGGTCGACCACCGCGAGCGTGCCGCGCTCCGCGTGGAGCGACAGCGCCGCCCGCAGCGCCTTGCGGCGCGCCTTGCGGTTGACCTTGACTGTGTAGCCGCGCGGCTTCGGGCCGAACGCGATGCCACCGCCGATCCGCGACGGCGTGGACAGCGCGCCCGCGCGCGCACGGCCGGTGCCCTTCTGCCGGAAGGCCTTGGCGCCGGTCATGTCCACCTCCCCGCGCGTGAGCGTGGAGGACGTGCCGCGCCGGCGCGCGTTCAGCTCCGCGCGCACGGTCTCGTGGACCAGCGACATGTGGAAGGGCTGGCCGAAGACGGCCTCGTCGAGATCGGCCTTGCCGGTCTTCTGACCAAGGAGTGCCGCCGTGGGCTTAGCCATGGCGCGCGTCCGTCCGGATCTCGACCGTGCTGCCGCGCGGGCCCGGCACCGAGCCCTTGACGAGCAGGAGGTTCTTGTCCGCGATCACGTCGACGACCTCGAGGCCGCGCTGCGTGACGCGCTTGTTGCCCATCTGGCCCGGGCCGCGGATGCCCTTGAACACGCGCGAGGGCGTGGCGGAGGCTCCGATCGAGCCCGGCGCGCGCACGTTGTGCGAGCCGTGCGTGACCGGGCCGCGAGAGAAGTTGTGCCGCTTCACCGTGCCCTGGAAGCCCTTGCCCTTCGAGATGCCTGAGACCTTCACGGTCTGGCCCTTCTCGAACGCGGCGACGCTGACCGTGTCGCCCACCTTCAGCTCGCCGACCTCGTCGCGGAACTCCGCGAGGTGGCGCAGCGCCGGGGCGTCGGCCTTCTTCAGGTGCCCGAGCTCGCCCTTGGTCAGCCGCTTCTCCTTGGTCTCGCCGAACGCGAGCTGCACGGCCTCGTAGCCGTCCCGCTCCTGCGTGCGGATCGCCGTGACGTGGCAGGGACCCGCTTCGATCACGGTGATCCGGTCGATCCGGCCGTCCTCGCCGAAAAGCTGCGTCATCCCGATCTTCTTTCCGAGGAGGGCCGCCACGATCGCCTCAGACCAGCTGAATTTGAATATCCACACCCGCCGGGAGATGGTCGAGCCGCTGGAGCGAGTCGACCGTCTTCGGCGTGGGCTGATGGATGTCGATCAGCCGCTTGTGGGTGCGAATCTCGAAGTGCTCACGCGAGTCCTTGTCCTTGAACGGGCTGCGGATCACGCAGTACACGTTCTTCTCGGTGGGCAGCGGTACCGGTCCAGAGACCGTGGCGCCCGTGCGCTCGGCCGTCTCGACGATCTCCTTGGCGGCCGTCTCGATCGCCGAGTGGTCATAGGCCTTGAGCCGGATGCGGATCTTGTTCTGAGTTATCGCTGCCATTGATTCCTTCGGACATACCGAGGGCGGACCCGTCTACTGAGGGGCCCGCCCCCTGGAGCTCGTGTCGGTCGAGCCGCGGTACTACTCGATGACTTCTGTCACCACCCCGGAGCCGACCGTGCGACCGCCCTCGCGGATGGCGAAGCGCAGACCCTGGTCCATGGCGATCGGCTGGATCAGCTCGATTGACATCTGAATGTTGTCGCCCGGCATGACCATCTCCGTGCCCTCGGGCAGGTTGGCGACGCCGGTCACGTCGGTCGTGCGGAAGTAGAACTGCGGGCGGTAGCCCGAGAAGAACGGCGTGTGGCGGCCGCCCTCCTCCTTCTTCAGGCAGTACACCTCGGCCTTGAACTTGGTGTGCGGCGTGATCGAGCCGGGCTTGCAGAGCACCTGGCCGCGCTCGATCTCCTCACGCTTGGTGCCGCGGAGCAGGCAGCCGACGTTGTCGCCCGCGCGCCCCTCGTCGAGGATCTTGCGGAACATCTCGACGCCGGTGACGACGGTCGACGAGGTCTCCGGGTGGATACCCACGATCTCGACGGTCTCGCCGGTCTTGACGATGCCCTGCTCGATGCGGCCGGTGGCCACCGTGCCGCGGCCGGTGATCGAGAAGACGTCCTCGACCGGCATCAGGAACGGCTTGTCGAGGTCGCGCTCCGGCTCCGGAATGTAGGTGTCGAGCGCCTCGGCCAGCTCGAGGATCTTCTGCTTGGACTCCTCGTCGCCCTCGAGCGCCTTCAGCGCCGAGCCCGTGATGAACGGGATGTCGTCGCCGGGGAACTCGTACTCGGAGAGGAGGTCCCGCACCTCGACCTCCACGAGCTCGAGAAGCTCGGGGTCATCGACCATGTCGGCCTTGTTGAGGAACACGACGATGTAGGGCACGCCGACCTGACGGGCGAGCAGGATGTGCTCGCGCGTCTGCGGCATCGGGCCGTCGGCCGCGGATACCACGAGGATCGCGCCGTCCATCTGGGCGGCGCCCGTGATCATGTTCTTCACGTAGTCCGCGTGGCCCGGACAGTCCACGTGCGCGTAGTGACGGTTCTCGGTCTGGTACTCGACGTGAGAGGTGGCGATGGTGATGCCGCGCTGCTTCTCCTCAGGCGCGTTGTCGATCTGGTCGAACGACATCGCCGTGCCGCCGGACTTCTCCGCGAGAACCTGCGTGATAGCCGCGGTAAGCGTGGTCTTGCCATGGTCGATATGACCGATGGTCCCCACGTTCACATGCGGCTTGTCGCGCTCGAATTTCTCCTTCGCCACTGGTTCTCGCTCCTTTCAGAAAGCTCTCGGGCCCGCCAGTAGGCGAACCTCGGAAACATACTCTTCTTTAAGCACCTGCTCCCACCGGCTCTCCGGTGCGGTGCTCGACTATTCCCTCCGCGAGGTTGTTCGGGACTTCCTCGTAGCGGTCGAACTGCATCGAGTACTGCGCGCGCCCTTGGGTGGTCGAGCGCAGATCGGTCGCGTAGCCGAACATCTCGGCAAGCGGCACACTGGCGCGCACGGCCAACGCGTTGCCTCGCGGCTCCTGTCCCTCGACGCGGCCGCGGCGCCTCGATAGGTCGCCGATCACGTCGCCCAGGAACTCCTGCGGGGTGACCACCTCAACGGCCATGATCGGCTCGAGCAGGACCGGCTTGGCGCGCTTCGCGGCCTCCTTGAGGGCGAGCGAGCCGGCGATCTTGAACGCGATCTCCGATGAGTCCGTGTCGTGGTACTTGCCGTCGGTGAGCGTCACGCGGACGTCCACCATCGGGAAGCCGGCCTTCACGCCCGTTTCCAGCGCCTCCTCGATGCCCTTCTCGACGGCGGGGATGAACTCGGACGGGATCGCCCCGCCCTTGATCTTGTTGATGAAGTCGAAGCCCTCGCCTGGCGCCGGCTCGACGTCGATGTAGACGACGCCGTACTGGCCCGAACCGCCCGTCTGGCGGATGAACTTGCCCTCCACCTTCTGGGCGTCGCCACGCACCGTCTCGCGGTAGGCCACCTGCGGACGCCCGACGGCCGCCTCCACGCGGAACTCGCGCTTCATGCGGTCCACGAGCACTTCGAGGTGAAGCTCGCCCATGCCTGAGATCACGGTCTGGCCGGTCTCCTCGTCGGTACGGACGTTGAAAGTGGGGTCCTCCTCGGCGAGGCGCGCCAAGGCAGTGGACATCTTCTCCTGGTCGGCCTTTGTCTTGGGCTCGATCGAGAGATGCACCACCGGCTCCGGGAACGTCATCGTCTCGAGGCGGATCGCAGCGTCGGGCGCACAGAGGGTGTCGCCCGTCGAGGTCTGCTTGAAGCCCACCGCGGCGGCGATATCGCCCGCGTAGACCTCCTCCTGATCCTCGCGGTGGTTGGCGTGCATCATCAGAATGCGGCCCACGCGCTCGGTGCGGCCGGTGTTCGCGTTCAGGACGCGGCTGCCCGCGCTGAGCTTGCCGGAGTAGACGCGGAAGTACGTGAGCTTGCCGACGAACGGGTCGGACATCACCTTGAAGGCGAGCGCCGAGAAGGGCTCGTCGTCCTTCGCCTCGCGGTGCAGCACGTTGCCGTTGCCCTCCTCGCTGCCGGGGGCCAGGCCCTCGATGGCGGGGACGTCGAGCGGGCTCGGCAGGTAGTCGATGACGGCGTCGAGCAGCGGCTGCACGCCCTTGTTCTTGAAGGACGAGCCGCAGAGCACCGGCGTCATGGAGATGTCGAGCGTGGCCTTGCGAATGGCGGCCTTGAGGCGATCGACGTCGATCTCCTCGTCGGAGAGATAGGCCTCCATTAGCTCGTCGTCGTAGTCGGCGATGGCCTCGATCAGGTGGGTACGGGCCTCGTGGGCGACGTCCACGTGATCGGCCGGAATGTCGGTCTCCTCCCACTCCTGGCCGAGGTCGTCCTTGTAGACGATCGCCTTCTCGCGCACGAGATCGATCACGCCGGTGAAGTTGGCCTCCGCGCCGATCGGCAGCTGGATCGGCACCGGGTGCGCGCCCAGGCGGTCGATCATCGTCTGCACGCCCTGCTCGAAGTTCGCGCCGATGCGGTCCATCTTGTTGATGTAGGCGATGCGCGGAACGCGGTACTTGTCCGCCTGGCGCCAGACCGTCTCGGACTGGGGCTCGACACCGGCGACGGAGTCGAACAGCGCAATTGCGCCGTCGAGTACTCGCAGCGACCGCTCGACCTCGACCGTGAAGTCCACGTGGCCCGGCGTGTCGATGATGTTGATGCGGTAATCGCGCCACGTGGCGGTGGTGGCCGCCGACGTGATCGTGATGCCGCGCTCCTGCTCCTGCTCCATCCAGTCCATCACGGCAGCACCCTCGTGGACCTCGCCCATCTTGTGGGTGCGGCCCGTGTAAAAGAGGATGCGCTCGGTCGTCGTCGTCTTACCGGCGTCGATGTGCGCCATGATCCCGATGTTGCGGGTGTGATCTAGTGCGACTTGTCTTGGCATGGGATGTGAAGCTTTCGGAGTGGTGTCAGGCAGAAAAAAGACCCTTCCGGGCCCTTGTCACTACGACGAGTTTCGCCCGGGGGTTGGGTTTATGTGGCAGCGTTCTCCATGGACATGAACAGAACCCAGTCACCTCCCGCGACTGAGCGCGCCGAGCACCAGAAGACGGTGCTGCGAGCGGCTCGAAATGCTAGCAGAGCCCTTTTCTCGCTCAATGGGGATTCAAGCGGACCACGCGGGCTCCTGCTCGCGCTCGGCGGAGCGGGTGGCGTTCTGATGATCGTGAGCGACCTGATGACGCTCTACCACGTGGACGTGGTTACGGCCCGCTGCTCCGATCTGGCCGACCCCGGCCTGGCCGACGCCTGCACCACGACGGGCGGCGAGCACCACGGGTACGCGCTGCTGATCCTCGGCGTGATCGTGCTGCTGATGACGTGGGGAGCGGCGGTCGGAGGAAGTCGTCCGGCGGGGGTCGCGCTGCTTGTGCTGGGGCTCGCCGGTCTGGCGATCGCTTTGGGTGTAGACC
>JBKPDA010000212.1:0-7452 GCA_046727635.1 Actinomycetota bacterium
GCCCGGATCATGCGGTCGGTCATCTGCTTCTCCTTCATGCGGAAGGAGGTGTGGAGGCTGGCGATCACCCAGTCGAGCTGCTCGAGCACGTCATCGGCGTAGTCGAGCGAGCCGTCGGGCAGCACGTTCACCTCGGTGCCGGCCAGCAGCGTGATGCCGTCGAGGCTCGCGTCGAGCTCGCGGATGCGCTCGGTTTGACGCAGCAGCTCGTCCGGCTGCACGTCGTTGCCGAAGCCGTGAGAAGCGGAGTGCTCGGTGATCGCGAGGTACTCGTAGCCGAGCTCGATCGCGGTCTGCACCATCTCCTCGAGCGAGTTGCGCCCGTCTGAGGCGGTGGTGTGGCAGTGTAGGTCGCCGCGCAGGTCCTCGATGCGTATGAGCTCCGGAAGCTCGTGCTTGCGGGCCGCCTCCAGCTCGCCGCGGTTCTCGCGCAGCTCGGGCTCGATGTACTGCATGCCGAGCAGCTCGTAGACCTCCTCCTCCGTCGCGCATGCGTGGGTGGTCTCCGTCGAGTCGTCGATGACGCCGTACTCGCTCACGTGGAAGCCGCGCCGCACGGCCTCGGTGCGCATCGCCTCGTTGTGCTTGCCCGAGCCGGTGAAGTGCTGGAGCAGGTTGCCGAAGTTCTCGGGGGGCACGATGCGCAGGTCCACGCTGATGCCGTTGTTGGTGATCGCCCTCACCCCCGCGGCGGCCGAGGACTGCACCTCGTCGATCAGCGACAGCTCGCAGAAGGCGGCGGCGAGCGCCTCGGCGTCATTCGCCGTGGCCACGAGGTCGAGGTCCTTGCACGTCTCCGCCATGCGGCGCGCGCTGCCGGCGATCTCCACACGCTCCGAGGCCGAGTGCTCGCGCAGCGCCGTGGCCAGCTCCTCGGCGATCGGGAGAGCGCGAGACAGGAGCGTCCGTGCCTTTGGCCGACCATCGGCGCCCGCGGCCAGCGCCACGAGGATGTTCTCCTCGGCCTTCGCCCCGAAGCCGGGTACGTCGCGCAGCTGCTGCTGTTCGGCGGCCGTCTTCAGCTCCTCGAGCGAGGAGATCCCCAGCTCGTCGTAGAGCTTGCGCGCTCGCTTCGGCCCTAGACCGGGGATGCGCGTGATCTCAACGAGCCCGGCCGGGAACTTGGCCTTCAACTTCTCCGCCGAGGGGATCGTGCCCGTGTCGAGCAGCGCCGAGATCTTGTCCGCGATGGTCTTCCCGATGCCCGGCAGCTCCGTCACGCGCCCCGCGCGCGAGAGCTCCTCCACGGAGGCGGCCGAGTCGCGGATCGCCTTTGCTGCGTTGCGGTACGCCACCACCCGGTAGACGACTGCTCCGTCGAGCTCGTAGAGGTCCCCGAGCTCGTCGAATGCGGCTGCTATTTCCGCGTTCCTCATTCCGGCGTTCTACTCTACGCCGCCGTGTCTGGCCCCTGGCTTGTGCTCCCCACATATAACGAGGCCGAGAACGTGGAGGCCTTCATTCGCGCCGTGCTCCCGCAACTGGCGTCCGCCGCGTCCGAGTATCACGTGCTCGTGGTGGACGACTCATCGCCCGACGGCACGGGCGAGATCGCCGATCGGCTCGCCTCCGAGCTGCCGCAGGTGGAGGTGCTTCATCGCCCGCTCAAGCAGGGCCTCGGGCGTGCCTACCTGGCCGGCTTCGCGTACGCGCTCGACGCCGGCGCCGACTTCGTGCTCGAGATGGACTCGGACTTCTCGCACGATCCCGAGGACCTGCCGCGCCTGCTGGCGGCCGCGAAGAACGCCGACCTCGTGCTCGGCTCGCGCTACGTGCGCGGCGGTGGCGTGACCGACGACTGGGGGCTCACGCGCCGCCTGCTCAGCCGCGGCGGCTCGTCGTACGCGCGCCGCGTGCTGGGGATACCCGTGCGCGACCTCACCGGCGGCTTCAAGTGCTTTCGTCGCGAGGTGCTCGAGCGGGTGGACCTCGAGCACATCCACGCCGACGGGTACGGTTTTCAGATTGAGCTCACCTACCGGGCGCTCAAGGCGGGGTTCCGCGTCGTGGAGGTCCCGATCGTCTTCCGCGACCGGCGGGCGGGCACGTCGAAAATGAGCGCACGGATCGCCGTCGAGGCCGTCTGGAAGGTGCCCGCGCTGAGGATGCGGCGGGACTGACGCGGGTCACTATACTTTTTGTAGCAAGTCCTCTTGGAACAGGAGATCCCCAGTGGCAGGAAACATCCCCGACGTCACAGACAACAACTTCCAGGCCGAGGTGCTCGAGTCCGATACGCCTACGCTCGTGGACTTCTGGGCGCCGTGGTGCGGTCCTTGCCGGATCATCGCCCCGAGCCTGGAGGAGCTGAACGACGAGCTCGAGAACTTCCGCGTGGTCAAGCTCAACGTCGATGAGAACCAGATCACGGCCGCGAAGTACGAGGTCATGTCGATCCCGACGCTCATCGTCTTCAGGAACGGCGAGCCCGCGAAGAAGATCATCGGCGCGATGCCGAAGAAGCGCCTTCAGCAAGAGCTGGAACCGGCGCTCGCCTAGCTGCGCACCTGAGCTTCGGTGCGCCGAAGCCGGATACGCCTGCCCGCCGCACTGATACCGCTCGCGGTGACTGGCAGGCTGGCCCCACATACCTCGGAAGGAGACCCAGTGGGGCTGTTCAAGCAGATGAAGGACATGAAGACGACCGTCGAGGCCACCCCCGGCATGATCGAGCAGGCGCAGCTGCTCGCGGCCCAGGCGCAGCAGATGGCGGCCGCTCAGCAGGCGGCTGCCCAAGCACCGGTGGCCTCGGCCTATGCGGGGTACGCCGGCGGACCCGACTTCGAGCCGATCGCGGGCGTGTCGCTCGACCAGTACGCCGACATCAGCAAGGGCCTGGCCGCTTACGGCTATGACCAGTCGAAGGCGGTCGACGTGGCCGCGTCGAGGGGCGTCTCGTCGGATGACTGGCAGCAGGCGGTCGACGGCTGGAACGCACGCATCGCGGCCAACCCCACCGTGGCTCAGCAGTTCAACAAGCTCTACACGGGGCGCTGACCATGGGCCTGTTCAAGAGCGCTTTCGAAATCCAGAAGCAGGCGAAGCAGATCTCGAAGAACTGGGACCCGGCCGCGCAGATGGCTCAGGCGCAGGCCCGGATCGCGGCTACCAACGAGATGCTCGCAAGGCAAACGGCGGCCGCCGGCCTTGCCGCCACCGGAACGGACGCGGCCGCCGCGGTGGTCGCCGCGCGGGAGACCGGGACGATGCTGAACATGCAGCCCGTCCTCGAGATCGACCTCACGGTGATGCCCGCCGGCCAGGCGCCCTTCCCGGTGAGCGTGAGGCAGCCGGTGGCGGTCACCCAGCTGGCGGCCCTCAGGCCGGGTGCGCAGCTGCGCGTGAAGTTCGACCCGGGAGACCGCTCGACGGCCTGGATCGACCCGGCGTCCCTCGCCTAGGCAGCCACCCGCTCCACCCCGATAGTCAGCGACAGCCCCTCGATGGTTGCCGCCTCGTCGCCGCCTGCTCCGTCGTACGAGAGTGACGTCGCCAGCGTCTCGCCGGTGACGTACTCCTCGTGCGCACGGACGGCGTCGAGCAGCTCAGGCGCGCCGCCGAGCGTCAGCGAGATGCGGTCCTCCACGTTCAGGCCGGCAGACTTGCGGGCGTTCTGAATCGCGTGCACCACCTCGCGCGCCAGGCCCTCGCGGCGCAGCTCTCCGTCGAGCTCGAGGTTGAGCGCCACCGCGTGCGTGCCCGAGCGCTCGACCTGGTAGCCCTCCAGCGGCTGCAGGACCAGCTGTACGTCGTCGGCGGTCAGCGGATGCTCGCCGCCATTGATCCCGATGCCCACCGTGCCCCCGTCGCGAAGGGTCGCCACAGCGCGCGTCGCGTCGAGCGCCGCCACTGCCTCGGCCACGAGCGGCATGTCCTTGCCGAAGCGCGGACCGAGCGTGCGGTAGTTCGGCTTCAGCTCCCAGCGACCCAGCTCGTCCGCCTCGGACACGTAGCGCAGCTCCTTCACGTTCAGCTCGTCGAGCACGAGCTGGTGGAAGCGCTCGATCGCCTCGCGCTCGCGCGGCGCGGCTACGACCACCGCTTCGCGCAGCGGCTGGCGCAGCTTCACCTTGCCCTGGGCGCGCGCGGTGCGGCCCAACTCCACCGCGTCGCGCACGACCTCCATCGCCTGCTCGAGCGTCTCGTCGCGCCCGTGCGCTTGGGGGTAGTCGCACAGGTGCACCGACGGCGCCGAGCCGTCGAGGTTCTCGTAGATCTCGTCGGCGACGAACGGTGTCAGCGGCGCGAGCAGCTTCGACGTGACCAGCAGGCACTCGCGCAACGTGGCGAACGCCGCCGGATCGCCGTCCCAGAACCTGCGGCGCGACAGGCGCACATACCAATTCGAGAGGTCGTCGACGAATGCCGCGATCGCTCGGCCGGCGCTCGTCGTGTCGTAGTCGTCTAGTCGCTCGCCGGCGGTCTCCACGGTCGCGTCGAGGCGCGACAGGATCCACTGGTCGAGCTCAGTGGGCTCGCCCTCGGCGTCCCGCGGCACGGCGTTCACGTTCGCGTACAGCACGAACAGCCGGTAGGTGTTCCAGAGCGTGTTCAGGAAGAGCCGGACGCCCTCGCCGACGCTGTCCATCGAGAAGCGGTAGCCGTCCCAGGGCTGCTTAGCGGTGAACAGGTACCAGCGGAACGCGTCGGCGCCGTAGCGGTCCAGCACGTCCCAGGGCGAGACCACGTTTCCCCTGCTCTTGGACATCTTCTGACCTTCCTCGTCCAGGATCAGCCCGAGGCAGAGACAGGTCTTGTAGGACGACCTTCCGAAGAGGAGCGTGGAGATCGCCAGCAGCGAGTAGAACCAGCCGCGGGTCTGGTCGATCGCCTCGCAGATGTAGTCGGCGGGGAAGCGCTGCTCGAACAAGTCCTCGTTCTCGAACGGGGCGTGCCACTGCGCGAACGGCATCGAGCCCGAGTCGTACCAGGCGTCGATCACCTCGGGCACGCGGCGCATCTCGCCGCCGCACTCGGGGCAGGGGAACGCCACGTCGTCGATGTAGGGCTTGTGCAGGTCGTCGGGCACGGTCGCTCCGAGCGAGCGCAGCTCCTCCAACGAGCCAATGCAGAGGTCGTGCTGCTCCTCGCAGCGCCAGATCGGGAGTGGCGTGCCCCAGTAGCGCTCGCGCGACAGCGCCCAGTCCACGTTGTTCTCGAGCCAGCGGCCCATGCGGCCGTGCTTGATGTGGTCGGGGTACCAGACCACCGACTCGTTGGCGGCGAGTAGCTCGTCGCGCATCGACGTGGTGCGGATGTACCAGCTGGCCTTCGCGTAGTAGATGAGCGGGTTGTCCGAGCGCCAGCAGTGCGGGTAGGAGTGCTCGTAGATCTCGGCGCGGAACAGCCGGCCGTTCTCCCGCAGCGCATCGACGATGTCGTCGTTCGCCTCGATCACGTCGCGCCCGGCGAAGGCCACGATCCGCTCGTCGAACGTGCCATCGAGCTTCACGGGGTTCTGCACGGTCATGCCGTACTCCTCGCCGAGCTTGAAGTCGTCCTCGCCGAACGCGAGCGCCGTGTGCACGATCCCGGTGCCGTCCTCGGTAGTCACGAAGTCGGCCTCGAGCACGGTGTGGGTCCGCGGGCCGAAGTCGTTGATGTATGGGAAGGGCGGCTCGTAGGACGTGCCGGCGAGCTCGGAGCCCTTCATTCGCGCCTCGATCACGGCCTCATCGCCCAGCACGCGCTCCACCAGCGGCTCCGCAAGGATCAGAGCCTCATCGCCCACCCGTGCGCGGACGTAGGTGACGTCGGGCGCGACGGCCAGCGCCGCGTTCGAGAGCAGCGTCCACGGTGTGGTGGTCCAGCCGAGGAACGACACGCCCGGCTCGTCGCGCACGGGGAAGCGCACATAAACGGAGGGGTCCACCCGGTCGCGGTAGCCTAGCGCCACCTCGTGCGACGACAGCGCCGTGCCGCAGCGCGGACAGTAGGGCACGACCTTGTAGCCCTGGTAGAGGAGGCCCTTCTTCCAGATCTCCTTGAGCGACCACCACACCGACTCGATGTACTCGTTGTGGTAGGTCACGTAGGCGTCGTCGGTGTCGACCCAGAAGCCGATCCGCTCAGTGAGCCGGGCGAACTCGTCCACGTACTCGAGCACCGACTCGCGGCAGCGCTGGTTGAACTCGGCCACGCCGTAGCGCTCGATGTCGTCCTTCGACTTGATGCCGAGCTCGCGCTCCACCTCGAGCTCCACGGGCAGGCCATGGGTGTCCCAGCCCGCCTTGCGGTGCACCTGGTGGCCGCGCATCGTCTTGTAGCGCGGGAAGACGTCCTTGAAGACGCGCGCCAGCACGTGGTGCGAGCCGGGGCGCCCGTTCGCCGTCGGTGGGCCCTCGTAGAAGACGAACTCGGGTCCGCCCTCGCGGCGCCGGATCGACTCGTGGAAGACATCGCGCTTGCGCCAGCGCTCCAGCACGCGCTCTTCGAGCGCGGGGAACGACGGCTCGCGATCGACTTCCCGGTAGGTGCTCATGCGATTCCCGATTCTATGGAGAGGGTGCTACGCCCCTGAGGCGCGCCGGATCAAGCGAGGCAAGAACGCAGGGTCGACGACATGCTGGGCATGTCTAGACCCGAGGACGCTGCCTCGCGCAGATCCGCCGCCCTCAGGCGGCCAGCTTGCGGCAGAGCTCCGCTAGTGAGCGCTTCTCTGCGTCGTCCAACCGAGCGAACGTGCGGCTCACCCGCTGCGTGTGTGCGGGGAACAGCTCGTCCACCAGCTCGGCGCCGGCGGCGGTGATGCGCAGCAACACAGCGCGGCGGTCGTGCCGCATGCGCGCGCGGGTCAGGAAGCCGCGAGCGGCAAGCGTGGCCGTGACCTCGCTGGCGCTCGCCTTCGTCCACCCCAGACGGCGCCGAAGCGTGCGCAGCTCCAGCTCGCCGCCCGCGGTGGTGAGCACCACGAGCGCGGAGAAGCCGGCACCCGAGAGGCCGTGGCGTTCGAGATCTGCGGCCAGGGTGCGCCGCACGCTGGACTCGGCTCGCACCAGCGCCTCGAGGGCCCTGTGAGCAAGCGAATCGCCAACCTCGAGCATCGGAACGCGATGCTAAGCCGACCTGCGGACGGTGTTGCTGCGGCTTAGGCCGTGGTGCGCAGGCCCGCCGCCGGCGCGAGCGGCTCGGGCAGCTCGTCCGCCATGTCGATGCGGCGGCCGTCAGCGATGGCCTTCATGGTCGCCGTCGCCTCGATCGGCGTGGAGCCGAGCGACGGGATCGCGTGGCTGCCCGCCACCGGCATCGCCTCGCGGTACTCGTACACCCGCGCGTGAGAGCCGGTGTGCCGCACGGCGTACACCAGGCGGCCGACCACGTCGAGGGTCGCGCTGCTGCCGCAGACCACGAGGGCCGCCGGGTCGAGCGCACGCATCGCGCGCGACAGGCGCTCCTGCGCCAGGCTCATGGAGAGCAACAGCACCCGGAAGCCACCGCGCCGCAGTGCAAGCT
>JBKPDA010000213.1:0-19809 GCA_046727635.1 Actinomycetota bacterium
GGTCGCGATCGACGCCGTGATGGCGAACCTGGGCGGTACCGTGCTCCGGCGACCGGCCGGCGAGGTGCAGGCGGAGGTGGCAGCGGCCGAGGACGCTCAGCGCGAGGCAAAAAAGCAGGCTCGCAAGGAACTGCGCGACGCGCGCCAGGAGAAGCAAAAGGACGAGATCGACGCGAAACTCGCCGACATGAAGGCGAAGCTCAGCCGGGACAAGAAGCCCCCTGTGGCTCCGTGACCCGACTTGAGTGCTCCTTCACGGTGGGCCTTTGATCGCCGTTGTGGAGGCCGCCGAGGACAGCTGTGTCACTTTGAGAGGCGATATCGCCTGGTCGGTTGGGCTCGCCGACTCGAGTTGGCCGTGGTCGCGCTTGCTGTTCTCGCGTCCTGGCCTGCTTCAGCGCCGGGGGCCAAGTCGGCGGAGCAGCAGTTGGCCGACAGATACTCGCCGGTGCTCTCGCTCGAGCCGCAACAGCGGGCGTGCGGGCCGGGCGAGCCGTACCGGCCCACGAGCGTGGACATCGTCCTGGGCAGACCGGACGTGCTGCTGCGCGGTCCGCACGGGAAGATCGTGAAGCGGGCACCCACGTCGCGGGACCTGTGGGCTCTCGCCGAGGGCTATTACATCGATCTCCCAGGCGATCCGCTCAAGCCCGGTTGCGGCTACGAGAGGCAGTTCCGGAACTGGAACGACGACCGTCAGCCGAGCGTCTACGCGCACATCGCCACCGACCCGTCCCACCCGGGCAAGCTCGCGGTCCAGTACTGGTTCTACTACACGTTCAACGACTTCACGGACAAGCACGAGAGCGACTGGGAGATGGCCCAGGTGGACTTCGCCGCGGCGAACGCGGCGGAGGCGCTCCAGCGGGGCCCGTACGAGGTCGACCTGTCCCAGCACGCGGGCGGTGAGCGGTCGGAGTGGACCGACACGAAGCTCCATAAGCAGGGCACGCACACCGTGATCTACGACGCCACGGGCTCGCACGCCAACTACTTCAACAGCGCGCTCTACCTGGGCCGCGGCGCGCGCGAGGGCTTTGGCTGCGACGACACCCGCAAGGCCACACAGCGGGTGCAACTCCAGACCGTGCTCCTGCCGGACATCCCCTCCTCGGCGTCGGCACCGTACGCCTGGCTTGCGTTCCAAGGACGCTGGGGTCAGAGGGAGAGGGGCATCAACAACGGCCCGACAGGCCCGGGGGTGAAGGAGCAGTGGCTCGCGCCGATTGAATGGGCCGACGGCCTGCGCAACACGAGTGTCGAGGTGCCGGGCGGCAGAGCCTTCGGCCTGAGCGTGGGCAACTTCTTCTGCGGTGGCGTGAGCCGGGGCGCGATCGCATTGAACTGGTCACTCATCCATCCGGTGCCGTTCGTGGCCGTCCTGCTTTTGATCGTTGGGGGAATGCTTGCCGCCGTCGCCGTGACCACCTGGCGGCCGCCCGATCCGGAGCCGCTCCGCCTGCAGCGCCAAGGCGGTCAGATCTTCCGAGCCACGAGACGCGTGTACGCCCGGCACCTGCCCACGTTCGCGGCGGCGGGCGTGATCTTCGTTCCGGTCAGCCTCGTGGCTGCGGGGATCCAGTGGGTGCTCTTTCACATCACAAGCGTCGCACCCCTGGTGGCGCTGGACGGCAGGCACGGTGCGGTGACCGCGTTTCTCGCGATCTTGATCGGAGGCGTGGGCGGCCTGTTCGCGTCGGTGATCGCAACCGCCGCGGTCGCGATCATCCTCGACGAGATCGACGGTGGGCGGCGCATACTCGCCGGTCAGGCGTACCGGCGCGTGTTCCAGCGACTGGGGCCGTTGCTCAGGGGAATGGCAATCGAGCTCGGCATGGTCCTCGTGCTCACCATCACGGTGGTGGGAATCCCGTTCGCGATCCATCGCTTCATTCGCTGGTCGCTCTATGCGGAGGCGTGCGTGCTCCACGACCTCTCGGCGATAGAGTCGCTGCGCCGCAGCTCCCTGCTCGTCGGGGGCCGGTGGTGGCGGACGTTCGGCTTCACGGCGTTGGTGGACGTGCTCGCCATACTGTCCGGCCCCCTGCTCGGAGTGGGGCTGCTGCTCCTAACCGATCACTCCCTCAACTTCATCAACCTCGCCGGCTCCCTCGTCTACACCTTCACGGTGCCCTACGCGGCGATTCAGCTGACGCTCTACTACTTCGACCTCGAGGCCCGAGGCGTCGTGGGCGAAGCGATCACGGCGTCGTGACGCGGATCTCGTTGGTGATGCCGACGATTCCGTAGAGCCTTGCGACGTCGTCGTACGCGGCGTCGCTCTGGAACTGGAAGAACGCGTCGCCCTTCAATGTCACCCAGCCGTCCTCGACCTTGACGTCGATGAGCTCGGCCGGAACCTCGGCGTCCCACATGAGGCCCTGGAGGGCCGCGCCGCGAATCTCGGCGTCCTCGCGACGGTCTTCGTCCAGCAGGCGCACCTGCAGCTCGTCGGCGACCTCTTCGACTCCCTCGACCCCGCGGGTGTCTTTGACGGCCGCGCGGCGAACGCCGAAGCTTCCGACGGTGCCTCTCAGCGTCACCAGCCCGTCGTCAGCCGAGACGGCGATCGCGCCCGGGTCGGGGACGCGCTGGTCGAATAGCAGCACCGCCCGCACGTCGTCCTCGATTGTCGCGTTCGTACTCACGAAGCACTCCTTTGGTTGGTTGCGAATGCACTGGGAGCTTGCGACGAGGAGCGCGCTGTTACTAGAAGTGCCGCGCCGTGAGCCATACAGATCGGTTACCGCGACTGCTGAGCCTGCTCGGCGTACGAGCGGACTTCCTGCGTCAGCTTCAGGATCTGCCGGGAGAGCTCCAGGAGCTCGTTGTTCTGCTGGTCCTCCTCCTGCACGGTCTTCCACTGCGCATCGGCGATCACCTGGCGCTTGGCGTCCGCGCGGTTCTGGCTGATCATCACGAAGGTCGAGAGGAAGATCGCCTCGAGCGAGACGATCATCGTCAAGAGGCCGAACGGATATTTCTCGACGCCGAAGCCGATCCAGCATCCGAACCAGAGGATGTGGAGGTAGACGAACGTCATCGAGCCGGAGAACGCCGTGATCCGGTCGGCGATCCGGTTCTGGACGCTCTTGGCCCGCTCTTCGCCCTGCTTGAGCAGCGCCGGGCTGATCGGGGGTGGCAGCTTGTTGGGAACCAGCAGCGGCCCGACGCGATGGAAAAGGCCGCGGCCACGGCCGTTTGGATCGACCCCGTTGGCTGATGTGGTGCTCGGCACTGGTGCTCCCTTCACGGTTGACGTCACGTCCAAGTCATCCGCGCTCGGCGGGGATTCGCTAGACGCCTTGCTTATGCGTGGCGTTGGGCTCACGTCTTGGCCAGCGCGGGCCGGGCGCCCATACCGTCGAAGCTCCGATGATGACGCCTGCCCGGCACACACCGCGCCGCGAATCCGATCGCCTGCTCGAGCGGATCAGAGGCCTGTTTCGGGACTCACGGCTCGCTGGGGACCGCGCCGCGCGTCGCCCACCAGTCGCGCAGGACGATCTGGATCGCGGCCGCGACCGGAATGGCCAGGAGCGCTCCTAGCACGCCCAAGAGGGCCGCACCGGCAAGCACCGCCACGATCGTCACCAGCGGATTGACCTGCGCGGCGCGCCGGTAGACGAGCGGTTGGACCACGTAGTCCTCGAATCGCTGCCAGACGATGATGAACGCGATCCAGATGATCGTCGCTTCGGGAAAGTGCACGGTCAGCGTGCCGAGCGACACGACGATCGCCCCCAGAGTGGCGCCCACCAGCGGGATCAGGTCGAAGAACGCCACGACGATCGCGAAGGCGAGCGCGTAATGGACGTCGAGGATCGTCAGCACCACCCAAGTTGCGATCGCGGCGAGCACGCTGATCACCACGTTCCCGAGTACGTAGCCGGAGACCGCCCCCGTGATCTGGTGGAGCAGCCGCCTATAGCGCTCGCGCCGCTTACCGGTGAGATCGACTGCCATGCCGGCGTAGCGATCCCCGTGCAGCAACAGCAGGAACGCGATCGACAGCACCGTCACCAGCTCGCTGACGAAGCGAAACGCGCCGACCGTGACGCTCCCGAGCGTGCGCGTGGCGCCGCCGAGGTGCTGTGGCAGCGTCTGGAGGTCGCGCTGGAGCTTCGGGGTGATCTGATAGCGGTCGTCGTAGTGCCGGAAGGTCCCGTTGTGCCGTAGATCGCCCACGTAGGTGGGCGCGTCGCGAGCGAATGCCTTCACCTCCCCGGCGACGGCAGGCACGATCACGACCCCGATGCCCATCACCGATACGGCGAGCGCCAGATACATACCCAGGATCGCGACCGCGCGCGGAACGCGCCCGCGCGACAGCGTGTCGACGAGCGGCATCAGAGCGACCGCGAGGAACAGCGCGATCGCCACCAGGCGGATCACGTCGCGGACCAGATAGAGCACGTAGAGGCCGCCCGCGCACGCGGCCACCAGTAGCAGCAAGCGTATGAGCCCTCGAGCCGTGGGAGCGGCCAGCCGCACCGCGATCGTGCGCGGCTCCGCAGGTGCGTCGGCCCGTTTGCTCAGATGCGTGGGCGACGCAGGCTCGATCATGGTCGGACCGTACGCTCGCCGCGGAGCAGACCCAATAACCGATGCGTCTGGCCACCGCCCCCGCGGCGTATCGGGACTCCGCCCACGGCGACCCAAGTCGCTCCAACGGGAAAGCGACGAAAGGAGTCCCATGGACAACGTGCTTGCTGTGACCTTCGAGGAAGACAGCAAGGCCTACGAGGCCCTCACGACGGTCAAGCAGCTCGACGCGCAGGATCAGATCAACCTCGCGGCTGCGGCGGTCGTCGTCAGAACCGACGACGGACGCTTGGAGACCAAGGACCAGGTTGGTGACGATGCGCTCGAAGGCACGGCGACCGGTGGCCTGATCGGCCTGATCATCGGCATCCTCGGCGGCCCGTTCGGTGTGCTGCTCGGTGGCGCCACCGGCCTCCTGGTGGGGTCCCTGTTCGACCTCGCCGACGACGACGACACCGAGTCCGCCCTGGAAGAGCTGTCACGCTCGGCGCAGGTCGGCCGCACCACCCTGCTGGCACAGGTGAGCGAGCAGAGCCCCGAGGTCGTCGACACCGCCATGGCGCGGCTCGGCGGTACGGTCCTGCGCCGTTCGATGGACGACGTGGAAGCCGAGATCGCCGCGGCGGAGGACGCGCAGCGGGCGGCGAAGAAGGCCGCGCGCAAGCAGCTCCGCGAGCAGCGCCGTGCCCAGGCCAAGGAGAAGATCCACGCGAAGATCGAGGAGCTCAAGGCCAAGCTCCACCGCCACCCCGTCGGGGCCGGCAGCAGCTGAGTCCGGCGCACCCGCGCGCGGAGGCCCCCGCCCCGGGGCCTCCGCGCTTGTGGCCGCGGCCCAGTCCGCGCCATCGGTTCTGGGGAATCGCGCTATCGGAACGCGCGATGGCGAGCCGTACATTCCGGCATCAGGCACCCGAGGAGGAGATTCGGATCATGAGTACTCGTGCGCTGACAGCCAGCGTTCCGTCGGCGTTCCAGGCCACGGTCGCGGCCCATTCGGCCGAGCCCGCGCTGATGACCCCGGACGGCGCCATCAGCTGGACATGGGGCGAGTACGCCCGCCGCGTGCGCGAGTGCTCGGGGGGACTGGCCGGGCTCGGCCTGCGGCACGGCCACGCTGTCGCGTGCTGGCTTTCCAACCGGCCGGAGTTCCACGCCGTGGATCTCGCCGCCGCCCACCTGGGGGCGGCCTCGTTCTCGGTGTATCCGACTTACACGGCGGCGCAGGCCGGCCACGTAATCGGCGACGCGGGCGCCCGGATCCTCGTCACCGAGCGGCAATTCCTCGATCGGGCGCTGGCGGTCCGTGAGGCCGGCACCACCGCCCTCGAGACGATCGTCTGCCTCGAAGGCGGCGATGCCTCCACACTCAGCTGGGAGGAGCTCTTCGAGTGCGCGACGGGTGAATTCGATGCGGAGGCGGCCGCCGCGGCGGTCGACCCGGACGACGTGCTCACCCTCATCTACACGTCGGGCACCACGGGGCCGCCCAAGGGCGTTGAGCTGACACACCGCAACGTGATGTCGGCGGTGGCGGGAGCGAGCGAGAGACTGCGCCTGCGCGACGGCCAGCGGATGGTGTCGTGGCTGCCGATGGCGCACATCGCGGAGCGGCTGTGCTCGCACTACCTGGGGATCGCCCACGGCTGCCGCGTCACGACCTGCCCGGACCCGCGAGCCATCGCCTCGCTACTGCAGCAGGTGCGCCCGCAGGCATTCTTCTCGCCGCCCAGGCTCTGGGAGAAGCTCCGCTCATCGGTGCTCGCGAGCTTCGACGGCGACCTGGACGCGGCTGCCACGCAGCGGAGCGCGGTGCTGTCGAAGCTCGGCCTCGACGCGCTCGACACCGCCCTCGTCGGCGCCGCCCCGTGCCCACCCGAGGTGATCTCCTTCTGGCACGCGCTGGGCATCCCGCTATCGGAGGTGTATGGGATGTCCGAGACGACCGGGCTCGTGACCCTCAATCCGCCCGAAGGCATTCGCGTCGGCACTGTGGGCACTCCGCTCCCAGGAGTCGAAGTGAGGCTGTCGGACGAGCGTGAGGTGCTCGTCCGCGGGCCGGTGGTCACGCCCGCCTACCGGAATCTTCCTGACGCGACGGCCGAGGCGATCGACGGGGAAGGCTGGCTCCACACCGGAGACGTCGGGGAGTTCGACGAGGACGGCTACCTCCGGATCGTCGACCGCATCAAGGAGATCATCATCAATGCAGCCGGCAAGAACATGTCGCCCGCGAACATCGAAGGCACGCTGAAGGCGGTCTCGCCGCTGATAGGCGTCGCGGTCTGCATCGGCGACGCGCGCCCGTTCAACACCGCCCTGATCGTGCTCGATCCCGAGGCGGCCGCGGGGCGCGATCCGCACGATCCCGGGACCGTGCGCCTCATACAGGAGGCGGTCGATGCCGCCAACGAGCGCCTCGCGCGCGTGGAGCAGATCAAGCGCTTCCACATCCTCGACGCCGAGTGGGAACCGGGCGGCGACGAGCTGACCCCGACGATGAAGCTCAAGCGCGGTCCGATCGCAGAGAAGTACGCCGCCGAGATCGAGGCGATGTACGCATGACCACCTCGACCTACACGGACATCGGCAAGGCGCTCGGCACCGACTACTTCCTCCTGCGTCCCGAGCTGACCGAGCAGGAGCTCGGCTATCTCGACCGGACCCGACTGTTTGTGGAGGAAGAGGTCCTGCCGGTCATGCCGGACATGTGGGAGCGAGCGGAGATGCCGTTCGACCTGGTGCGGCGCCTGGGTGAGCTCGAGCTGGTGGGCGACGGGATCGAGGGCTACGGCTGCCCGCCGATGAGCCCGATCGCGGCGGGCCTGATCCACATGGAGTTGAACCGTGGGGACGGCAGCCTGGGCACGATCCTTGGCGTGCAGGTGGGCCTGGCGATGCGATCGATCGCAATGCTCGGCTCGGAGGAGCAGAAGCAGCGCTGGCTGCCGCCGATGGCGCGCATGGAGACGCTGGGGGCGTTCGCCCTGACGGAGCCGGGCCACGGCTCGGACTCGGTGGCGCTCGAAACATCGGCTCGCCGGGAGGGAGCGGAGTACGTGATCGACGGCGCCAAGCGCTGGATCGGCAACGGCACCGTGGCGGACGTGATCGTGGTGTGGGCTCGATACGCCGACGATGGACAGGTCGCGGGTTTTCTGGTGGAGCGCGGCACCCCCGGGCTCACTACGAGCGTGATCGAGCACAAGGGCAGCGTGCGCTCGGTCTGGAACGCGGACATCGAGCTGGCCGGCGTGCGCGTACCCGTCAGCAGCCGCCTGCCCGGCGCCCGCACGTTCAAGGACACCGGCAGGGTGCTCGTAGCGACCCGGCAGACGTGTGCGTGGGCGGCGCTGGGACACGCCGTCGGCGCCTACGACGCCGCGCTCACCTACTGCCGCGAGCGGCGCCAGTTCGGCAAGCCGCTCGTGAGCTTCCAGATCGTCCAGCAGAAGCTCGTGAAGATGCTCGCCGAGGTCACCGCGATGCAGCTCTACTGCCTGCGACTCGGCCAGCTCATAGAGGGAAACCGGCTGACGGACACGATCGCCGGGCTTGCGAAGATGAACAACACGAGCAAGGCGCGCCAGGTGATCGCCGACGCTCGCGACCTGATGGGTGGCAACGGCATCCTGCTGGACAATCACGTAATGCGCCACATGGCCGACATCGAGGCCATCCACACCTTCGAGGGCACGGAGACGATCCAGACGCTGATCGTCGGGCGCGACATAACCGGCGTGAGCGCGTTCGCCTGAGTCATGAGCGGAGGCAAGTCGACAGCCGAGCGCAACGAGGCGAGCGTCGGCTCGCAGGCCGCGTTCAGGTCCGCGCTCGATGTGATGCTCACGGAGGCGGCGGTCGACCAGGGCGTGGTCGGCCAGTTCGTGAAGCCCAAGGCGGTGGCGAAGACCGTCGGCGGCCTCGCGCTTCATCCAGCCCGCGTCGCGCGGCGCACCGCCGGGTTCGGCGCGGAGCTCGCCCGCATCGCCGCCGGTGGCTCGGAGATCGCTCCCGCCAAGGGCGACCGGCGCTTCGCGGACCGCGGCTGGCAGGAGAACTGGCTGCTGCACCGGCTACTTCAGGCGTACCTCGCGGGCGTCGACACCGTCGACGGGCTGATCTCGGACGCCGAGCTGGACTGGCGTTCCGAGCGCCAGGCGCGCCTGGTGGCGAGCAATGTGCTCGACGCAGTGGCGCCGACCAACTTCCCGTGGTCCAACCCGTCCGTGCTGAAGGAGAGCGTGGACCAGGGCGGGGCCAACCTCGTGAAGGGCGCTCGGCGATTCGTGCGCGACACGTCCCGCTCGCCACGGCTGCCGGCGAGCGTGGACACGAGCAAGTTCGAGGTCGGCGAAAACCTGGCGCTCTCCCCCGGTGCCGTGGTACTGCGCACCGATGTGTTCGAGCTGATCCATTACAAGCCCACCACCGAGCAGGTGTATTCGGTGCCGCTGCTGTTCGTCCCACCCACGATCAACCGCTTCTACATCCTCGACATCGCGCCGGGCCGCAGCCTGGTCGAGTACCTGGTCGCACAGCAGCAGCAGGTGTTCGTGATGTCGTGGCGCAACCCCGAAGCGCCCCAGGGTCACTTCGACCTCGACACCTACGCACAGGCGGTGCTCGAGGCGCGCGACGCGGTGGCCGAGATCTCGCGCCAACCGGCCGTGAACGTCAATGCCGCGTGCTCGGGCGGGATCATCACGGCCACCGCGCTCGCTCACCTGGCCGCCACGGATGCGCTGGACGGCGTCGGAGCACTGACGATGATGGTGTGCGCGCTCGACAACGAGCGGGCCGGCACGGCGGCCGCTTTCGCCACCCGCGAGGTGGCCGCAGCGGCCGTGGCGGAATCCGCCCGGCGCGGCTACCTCGACGGGCGCGCGCTCGCGGGCGTTTTCGCGTGGCTGCGCCCGAACGACCTGATCTGGAACTACGTGGTCAACAACTACCTGCTCGGCAAGGACCCGCCCGCCTTCGACATCCTCTACTGGAACCAGGACACGGTTCGGCTCGCTGCGGGGCTGCACCGCGATTTCATCCACCTGGCGCTGGATAATTCCCTCACCCACCCGGGTGGGCTCGACGTGCTCGGCACGCCGGTCGACCTGGGCGCCGTGGACGTCGACAGCTACGTGGTGGCGGGCATGAACGACCACATAGTTCCCTGGGAGAGCGCCTACCGCACCACCCAGCTTCTCGGCGGGAGCTCCCGCTTCGTGCTCTCCACGAGCGGCCACATCCAGGCGCTGGTGAACCCGCCCGCCGCCGATCCGGCGGAGTCCCGGACGAGCTACCGGCTGACCGACGAGCCGCCCGCCGACCCCGTGGCGTGGGCCGCTCAGACCGACGTGAAGCGCGGGACCTGGTGGCCGGACTATGCCAACTGGCTCGCCGAGCATGGAGGCGAGCTTCGAAAGGCGCCCACAGCCCTCGGCAGTCGCCGGCACATGGCCGCGGCGAAGGCCCCGGGCACCTATGTCCACGCCGGCTGAGGAGGCCCGAGCCGATCCCGCGGACGGCTGGTGGGGCCGGCCGCTCGCCGAGACACGCTGGACGCTCGAGCTGCTGCGGCTACTCGCCGACAGGGTCTACCTCGATACGCATGGCGTCCCACGCGGGGACGGCCGGCCCGCGGTCCTCATGCCCGGCTTCGGAGCGGGCGATCAGACGTTGGCGATGCTCGGGATCTGGCTCCGGCGGCTCGGCTATGCGCCCTCTACCTGCGGCTTCATCGCCAACGTCGACTGCTCGGACCGAGCACTCGAGCGCGTCGCGAACAAGGTGGAAGAGGTCTACAGCCGCCACGAACGGCGCGTCGCGCTCATCGGCCACAGCCGCGGCGGCCACTTCGCCCGCGCGCTGGGGGCTCGCAGCCCGGAGCAGGTCTCCCACGCCATCTCGCTCGGAGCCGACCTACACGGCCAGTTCGGGGCGAGCGTGCCCACCCTCCACGCCGTTGCCGCGGTCCGCCGCGTGCTGCTCGCCACCGGCCGAGCCCGCTCTCCGTCCTGCGTCACGGCCGCCTGCGACTGCGGCTTCGCGCACGACTTCGCGAAGCCATTCCCGTTCGACGCGGTGCGTCTGACCAGCATCTACTCGAAGGGCGACGGTGTGGTGCGATGGCAGGGCTGCATCGTTCCGGGGGCGACCTGCGTGGAGGTGGCGGGCAGCCACGTCGGGCTGGTCTTCAATCGCGCGGCGTACCACGCGATCGCCCACGCGCTCGCTCTGCCTGAGCTCTAGGCTCTTGACATGGACGGGGACGGCCGCTTTCGCGAGCTGATCCACCGCTACACGGCGGACCCGGACTGGCTGCCTTCGGTCGCGCGCGACATCACCGACGCGATCCACGCGCAGCTCCCCGATCTCGACGCCGGCGACCTCCGCCCGGCGACGTACGCGAGCAGCGAGAGCGTGTTGCGCCTGCTCGCCTACATGGTTCGCAACGACGTTCCGCCGAGCGAGGCCGAGCCGCCGCCGGCGGCCGTGGAGTACGCGCGCGAGTTCGTGCGCCACGGGGTACCGCTTGACTCGCTACTGCGCGCGTACCACATCGGGCACGCGACCTTCTTCCACCGCTGGGCGGCAGCCGTTCACGCCGATCCGCACAACGATGGCCTGCAGGCCCGGGCGATCGAGCTGGGTGCCGCCTGGACCTTCGAGTTCGTCGAGGCGCTCAGCGCGGGCCTGGTGCGCCAGTATGCGACGGAGCGCGAGCGCTGGGTCCGCAGCGCGGCAGCGGTCCGGTCCCACACCGTGGATGCTGTGTTGAACGACGAGCCCGTTGACGTGCAGGCGGTCAGCGCCCGCTTGCGCTATGACCTCGAGCGCGACCACCTCGCGTTCGTCGTCTGGCATGAGCAGCCCGAGGAGTCCAGCGGCGAGGGGCTGGGAACGCTGGAGCGTGCCGGGCTGGAGCTCGCCGCGGCGCTCTCGGAAGCCAAGCCGCTGCTGGTGCCGCGCGCCCGGCAGCTGATCGCCGGATGGGTCGCATGGCTGCGGCGCGGCGATGGCGATGGGCTTGCGCGGCTCCACCTCGACACGCGCGAGTTTCCAGGCGTGCTCGCTGCATGCGGATCGCAGGGCGCCGGCGTGGCAGGCTTTCGTCGCAGCCACCACGAGGCGCTGAACGCCCGCAGGATCGCGACGCTCACGCGCCGACGGCCGGGAGCGGTGACCTGCTATGGCGACGTGGCGGTCGCGGCGCTGGCGAGCGCCGACGTGGAGCAGGCTCGCGAGTTCGTGCTGTCCGAGCTGGGCTCGCTCGCCGCCGACGACGATCGAACCGTGCGATTGGCCGCGACGCTGCAGGTCTATCTGGAAGAGAACCTGAGCCCGCGGCGCACGGCCCAGCGGCTGGGCGTGCACGAGAACACGATCACCAACCGCATCCGCTCGGCCCAGGAGCAGCTCCCCCATCCGATCGAGGGGCGGACCTGCGAGCTGCAGGTCGCGCTTCGCATCGTCCGTCTCGCTCAGGACGAGTAGGCGACCAAGATGCGGTCGTCCACCATCGCCACACCGGGCGCGGCCCATGCCGCGTTCACTGCCGCGTCGTGGTCGTACCAGGAACCCACCGTTCCGGACAGGATTACGACGCCGTCCCAGCTCTCAACCGAGAGGCCGTTGGCATCCAGCCGGGCGTCGCGTCGCAGGGCGCTCCTGATCCAATGCTCGACATCGCCGGAGCTGGCCGAGGTGGCCGCCAGCTCGATGGCGTTGGCCACCGAGATCACGCCCACGACGTTTCCCGCAACGAGCTCCGCCTCGTCGCGCTCGAACTGATAGCTCGCGCTGCCCGTCAGGGTCACGAGGCCGTCGCACACCATTACCCCGATAGACGACGGGACCAGCGCGTCGAGCACGAGCGCCTGTATCACCGCGTTCCGCAGCACCGCGTCAGCGCGGCGATCGCCCACCGGGAGCACTACCTGCAGCTCGTTGTGCACGTGCTTCACGCCGTACACGCGCTTGACGGCCGTCGTCGCCTCCCGTCGCTCGCGGAAGCTGCCGACGATCCCTCGGAGCGTCACGCTGCCGTCGTCGGCGACGACCTCGATCGCCGCGTCGTCGATCCTCGGCTCCCATAGGAGCTCGTCTTCGATGTCGATCCGAAGCTCGTCGTCGGACATGGCGAAGCCTCAGCCCGGAGCCGTCACGGGCTCGCGCGCTCTCACGCCCGCGAGGAGCCGGGCGACGAGGACGCCGAACACGAATCCGCCGACGTGCGCGAAGAACGCGGTGCCGCCGCCGTTCGCGTGGGCCGAGAAGATGCCGAAGTTGCCCTCGACGAGCTGGTAGAGGAACCACACGCCGAGGAAGACCCAGGCCGGAATCCGCACCAGGAAGACGATCACGAGCGACAGCACGCGCGAGTCCGGATAGAGCACGAAGTAGGCGCCCAGCACGGCCGCGATCGCTCCGCTCGCCCCCAGGTTCGGCACCCGCCCGTCAGCGGCCGACCCCACCACCAGCGTCATGAACGTCTGGGTCATCGTGGCGATGAAGCCACCGGCGAAGTAGAAGCCGAGGTAGCGCACGTGCCCGAACGCGTCCTCCACGTTCTTGCCGAAGATGGCGAGGAAGAGCATGTTGCCGAGGATGTGATCCCAGCTGCCGTGCAAGAACATGCTCGTGATCCAGCTGATCCCCCAGGGCTCGGGGCCGTGGCACGAGCCGTTGACGGTGCAGGGGTAGAACGAGGCGTGGTAGACGGACGAGTTCAGGTGGGGCAGCTCGTAGAAGATCCAGACGGCGAAGTTCGCCACGATGAGCGCGACGTTGACGTAGGGAAAGCGCCGAGCCTGAATGCCGTCCGACAGCGGGATCATGGCTCGACCTTGGTATGCCCGGATGCGGTGGGCAAGACCGCGTGTCCACCACCGCGATATACGCGACGTATGCCTAGCGCCCCAGAAGGGCGGCGACCGAGCTGACCGTGATCGCGACGATCCCAGTGCCGAACACGTACGACAGCAGCGCGTGGTGCAGGGCGACGCGGCGAATGCGCTTGCCCACGAGTTCGGTGTCCGAGACCTGGAACGTCATCCCGATCGTCAACCCGAGGTACGCGAAGTCCCTGTAGTCGGGGTCCTCGCCGTGGAAGTCGATCCCGCCGGTCGGCGAGCTGTAGTAGAGCCGCGCGTAGCGGAGCACGAAGACGGTGTGGACCGACATCCATGCGAGGGCCACGCTTCCGAGAGCGAGCGCGGTCAGGAGCCCCCGCTCGGGAGAGCCGGCGTGGCCCGCCTGACCCAAAGTGAACGCCACCGCGACGAGGCTCGCCGCGCCTGCGCCCAGGAGGATCGCCTCGGCCGCCGCCCGTGAGGCGTCCTCCGCGCGAGCGATCCGCGCCGTGGCCTGGTGATCGGCGCCCGCCACCGTCAGCCAGACCCAGCTGACGAACACGATGGCGGCGACGTCCGAGGCGAACAGCGCCGCGACCGACCAAGACGCGCCCTCGGCAACCGCTATGGCGGCGGCTGCCAAGCCGCCTGTCGCGCCGATGATCACGCGTTTGGCAGCCAGGCCGGAGTGATCGACCGGGTCCGTCATGCGAGAGGCAGCCTACGGGCGACTACCAACAGACTGTCAAGACGGGTGATGCGACCGAGCGCGGACGCACGTACCGTCATCGACCAGAGTCCGAATGAAGGTGTTGGCGGTGTCGCTTCGACTGATCCCTCGCGCTCGTGTAGTCCCTGGTCAGATCCCTACCAGGGGACGACCCGGGGGGCCGACTAGGGATCACACGGGCGCGACTCGGCCCTCCGCGAGCAAACCTGATGTCGCTTCAGTCGTTCCGTGAACAGGAGGAATCATGACCTCTGATCAACAGATCGCCGACTACCCGGGACTGAGGTGACGGTCAGATGAACTTCCTATCGCTTCCCGGGACGCCCTTCTACCGAGCCGAGCTGCGAGCCCAGGCGCTCGAGATATGGCGCAGCGCTGAGCGCCTCGTCGCCGACCGCTGGTGCGCGTACCTCGACTCGGCCGGGGAGGCCCGGCCACACGTGTTCGCCGCGTACGTCGCCGCCCTCGATGCGGAGGCCGCAGCCGCCGACGACCTCGCGCGGCTGACCCTCCGCGAGGCGGCCTGATCGGCCATGGAGCTCCGTCACCTCCGCTACTTCGTTGCGATCGCCGAGGAGCGCAGCTTCACGCGCGCCGCCGAGCGGCTCTGGATCGCTCAGCCGGGCCTGTCGACTCAGATGCGGCGGCTGGAAGCCGAGCTGGGCATCAAGCTGCTCGAGCGCCACACGCGCGGAGTCGACCTCACCGCCGCCGGCGAGCTCTTCCTCGAGCGGGCCCGGACGGCGCTGGCAGCGGCTGAGGCCGCTCGCTCCGTCGGCGCGGACATGGAGGCGGGTCTGGTCGGCTCGATACGCCTCGGCATGGCCACGGAAGCGGGCTCCCAGATGGCGCGTGAGCTGCTCTCGGCCTTCGGACGCGACCGCCCCGCGGTCGAGCTCACCGTCGTCCAGTCTTACGGCGGGACCCTGGTGCGAGACCTGCGCGACGGGCGGCTCGACGCCGTGCTGGCGCCATCTACGTTCGGCTCGGGCGAGCTTGCCCGCCTCGAGTTGGGCAGCGAGCCCTGGGTCGTACTCGCCGGCGGAACCCATCGGCTGGCCGCCGCCTGCGGAGAGGTCCCCGCGCAGGAGCTCCAAGGCGAGTCCGTGGTTGTCACCGGCCACCGCGACGGAGCGGCCTTCGACAGAGCCGTCGACGACACGCTCGCGGAGCTCGGGGTCACGGCGGAGCTCGAACGCGGCGGATCGGGTCCCGCGCTCCTTGCCGGCGTCGCCTCGGGCCACGCCGTCGCGATGACCACGTCGCCGGCGGCTGCCGAGGGAATTGTCGTCCGCCCGCTCGAGCCGGCACGCCATCTGGACTTCGCCCTGCTCTGGCGGCATGGCGAGACGCCCGCGCCCGCCCTGACTCAGTTCATCGAGGCCGCCGCGGCCATGGGCGAGCCCACACGTCCGGCCCTGCGCGCCGTGGCCTGAGACAAGGGCTATGCGCTACCCGAGCGACCGCCTCCTCACCGCAGCCGACGAGATCCGGCTGAGCCGGCGCATCGAGCGCGGCGACGCGGAGGCGAGGCAGGAAATGATCGAGGCGAACCTTGGCCTCGTACGCTCGGTCGCGCGCCGCTACAGCGGCCGCGGCGTCCCCTACGAGGACCTGGTCCAGGAAGGAACCATCGGCCTCGTGCGGGCGGTCGAGAAGTTCGATCACCGGCGCGGCCTGAAGTTCTCCACCTACGCGGTCTGGTGGATTCGCCGCGCGCTGGCCGACGCTGTTCGTGAGGGCCGAGCGATCCGACTGCCAGCTCAGGCCCAACGGCAACAGACCGCCGTGCAGCAGGCGGAAACCGAGCTGCGCGCGCTTGGCGCGGGCCCGCCGACGCCCGACGCGATCGCGGCGCGCACCGGGATGAGCCCCGTGAGCGTGCGCACGTTGTCCGAGGCGCCGCGCGTGACGGCCTCGCTGGACGAGCAGATCGGGGAGGACGGTACGGCTCTCGCCGAACTGATCGCGGATCCCGATCCGGTGGACCCCTGGGCGGAAGTTGAAGAGCAAGAGACCCGGCGGCAGGTCTCGTGGATGCTGAAGCTGCTGCCCGAGCGCCATCGCGAGGTCGTGACACGGCGCTACGGGCTCCACGGCGAGATCGTCGAGACGCATGCGCAAATCGCCGCCCGCCTGGGACTCGGCGAGGAGCGAAGCCGCCAGCTCGAGCGCGAAGCCTTGCACCGCCTCCGCGAGCTCGACGGCGGGCGGCTGAAGCGGGCCGCGTAGGGACTGTGAAAGGGGGACAATGCGGGGCCCAAGGCCTGTTGACGGGCCCCAGGCTGGAACGAAGCTCGGCGCATAGTCTCGGGCGAGGTGGACGGTGCCGACTCGCAGACCGCTTTATCCATGACGGCGACACGCCTATTCGGCCGTCGCCAGGAGTGCAACGCGCTCGACCGCCTGCTGGCCAGCGCCCAAGAGGGTCAGAGCGGCGTGCTCGTGCTGCGCGGCGAGCCAGGGGTCGGCAAGACGGCACTGCTCGACTACGTGCTCGAATCGGCGTCCGGCTTCCAGGTGGCCCGCGCGGCCGGCGTGGAGTCGGAGGTGGAGCTGGCCTTCGCCGCGCTCCAGCAGCTGTGCGCGCCGATGACGGGTGAGCTCGACCGTCTCCCCGCTCCCCAGCGAGACGCACTGGACGTGGCGTTCGGTCTCAAAGCCGGTGATCCACCTGAACGCTTCCTGGTCGGGCTCGCAGTGCTCAGCCTCCTGTCGGCCACCGCGGAGGAGCAGCCGCTCTTGTGCGTGATCGACGATGCGCAATGGCTCGACCGGGCGTCAGAACAGGCGCTGGCGTTCGTGGCGCGGCGGCTGCTGGCGGACCCCGTTGCCATCGTGTTCGCGACCCGCGCGCACAACGGGGAGCTTGCGGGTCTGCCGGAGCTGGTTGTCGAGGGTCTCGCCCGCGAGGACGCGCGCACGCTGCTGGCCTCCACGATCAAGGCGCCGCCGCTGGATGAGCGCGTGCGGGATCGCATCGTCGCGGAGACGCGTGGCAATCCGCTCGCCCTGTTGGAGCTGCCGCGGGGGTTGACGCCCGCAGAGCTGGCGGTGGGTTTCGGGCTGCACCCCGCACTGCCGCTGTCGGGGCGGATCGAGGAGAGCTTCCAGCGGCGAGCGGAGGAGTTGCCAGTCGACACCCAACGCCTGCTCCTGGTGGCGTCGGCAGATCAGCTGGGCGACCCGATCATGGTGTCGCGTGCCGCGGAGCAGCTCGGCGTCGGACCGGATGCGGTCGCGCCTGCTACTGACGCCGAGCTCCTAGACGTCGGCGCCGACGTGCGGTTTCGGCATCCGCTGGTGCGTTCGGCGGTCTACCGCGCGGCGCCGCTGGAGGAGCGCCGGGCGGCGCACCGGGCGCTTGCCGCGGTCACCGACCTAGAGCTCGATCCGGATCGCCGCGCCTGGCATCTGGCCGCGGCGGCGGCGGGCCCGGACGAAGAGGTTGCCTCTGAGCTCGAACGCTCGGCCGGCCGAGCCCAGGAGCGAGGCGGCCTGGCGGCGGCCGCGGTCTTTTTGGAGCGTTCCGCGGAGCTCACGCCCGACCCGCAGCTGCAGGCCCTGCGTCGCCTCTCCGCCGCCGGCGCGGACCTAGCGGCCGGAGCAAACGGTCGGGCACAGGCTCTGCTCGACCAGAGCGTGCCGCACCTGGTGGAGCCCGGCGCTCGCGCTCAGGCGCTGCGGATGGAGGGCGTGATCCGCTTCGCCGACGGCCGCGGCGGCGATACCCCTTCGCTCTTCTTCGACGCAGCGATGGCGCTGCGAGACGTCGACGCCGGACTTGCCCGCGAGACGCTTCTCGAGGCCTTCGAGGCGGCCATGTGGGCGGGGCGGCTCACGTCCGGAACGACGACGACCGATGTGGCGAATGCCGCCCTCACGATCCCGGCGCCAGAGGACGACCGGGAAACGGCGAGCCTGATACTCACCGGCTACACCCAGCGTCTCACCGCCGGTTACCCGCGAGGAGTCGAGGGCTGGCGCCGCGGTGCTGGCGTGGCGCTCGGGGAGGTCGCCGGGGAAGCCAACCTCCAGACGCTTGGAATGCTGTGGAACGCGACCGGGGAGCTGTTCGACTTCGAGGCGCATTCGGCGGCGGCCCGACGCCGCGTGCGGCTGGCCCGCGAGCAGGGGGCGCTGGTGACGATGCCCGTCGCGCTCAGCTGCCTGGCGTGGACCGAGCTGCTGAGCGGGCGGATCGAGACCGCCGAGGCCCTGGTGGCGGAGGCAGTGGAGCTCGCGACCGCGACCGGCATCCCGTCCATGCCGGGAGCCCAGGGGATGATGACCCTGGGGATGCTCGCCTGGCGCGGTCGCGACGACGAGGCCAAGCGTGTGGCGGAGGCGGTCAACGCCGAGGCGTTCGCGCGCGGGCAGGGGCTCGGGATCACGCTGGCGCAGTTCTGCCTGACCACGCTCGAGCTCGGTCACGGACGCTATGAAGAGGCTCGGATCGCCGCCCTGAACGTGTTCGAGGAAGACCCGCTCTACATCGGCTCGATCGCCCTCGCGGACATGGTCGAAGCGACGGTGCGGAGCGGCGACAGGGACGCTGCCGAGGCCGCTTTGGCGAGGCTGACGGAGCGCGCGCTGGCCACCGGAACGCCCTGGGCTCTCGGCCTCCTGTCGCGCGCCCGCGCTCTGCTCGCGGCAGACGCGGAGGCCGAGGCGCATTACCAGGCGGCATTGGACCATCTCGGCCGCTCGGGCGTGGTTACGGACTTCGCCCGAGCGCGACTGCTCTACGGCGAGTGGCTGCGACGCCAGCGCCGCCGTCGCGACGCCCGCCTGCAATTGCGCGTGGCCCACGACATGCTCCAAGCGACCGGTGGCGGCGCGTTCGCCCATCGCGCCAGCGTCGAGCTGCTGGCCACGGGTGAGCACGCGCGCACACGCGTGACAGAGACCCGCGACCAGCTCACGCCACAGGAGCAGCAGGTCGCGCAGCTCGCCGCGGGTGGGGAGTCGAACGCGGAGATCGCCGCCCAGCTGTTCATCAGCCCGCACACAGTCGCCTACCACCTGCGCAAGGTGTTCAGCAAGCTGGGCGTGACCTCGCGCAATCAATTGCCCGGGGCCATCGGCGAGCAGTTGGAGGCGGCAGCGCCAGCTGGCTGACGCCGCCGCCAAGCGAACTGCGATCAGGACGGGTTTGCGGGGGCCACCGGCCGTGGACGCGTGCTCCCGCCGTGTGCGACGCCGTTCTGCGCCGGCGACGCGAATGCCTGGTCGACGTCGGCCGGAAGGCGCATGATCTCGAAGGAGACGACCACCCGCATGACGCCGATCGCGACGGCCCAGACGCCGGCCACAGTGATGAGCGCCGCGAGCGTGGCGCCCGGGTCGGCGAGCGCGAGCACTCCGAGTGGGACCTCGACGAGTCCGAGCAGCAACAGGAGCCACCAGTCAGGCAGCAGCCTGCGCGCGGCGAACGCGCCGCTGATGGCGAGCGTGCCCGAGACGATCAGCCACGCTCCCAGGAAGATCGCCACCGCCAGCAGCCCGGGCTTCGGCCAGGCGATGATTGCGGTCCCAGCAGCCATCGAGAGAAGACCGCTGACCACGTTGGCGCGCGCCACTCGCGCGTCTATGCCGGATGTCAACGCTCGGGCCACCCCGTCGGCGATGAACAGAGCGCCGATGAACGTGGCCAGGCTTCGCACCGTCCAGTCGATGCTGAAG
>JBKPDA010000214.1:0-14789 GCA_046727635.1 Actinomycetota bacterium
AACGCCGCAACGACCTGGGCGCCCAGTCCTGGCGGCGCAGCTCATCCAAAACGGCCCCGTGGATGCGGGTCCAGGCGAACTGCTCCAGCGTGGCGCCCTTCTCGGGGTCGTAGCGATCGATCGAGTTGATCAACGCCTCGACCCCGCAGGAGATGAAGTCCTCCACCTCGCACCTGGCCGGCAGCTCGCGAATCTTCTTGTAGACGATGTACTTCACCAGCGGCGCGTAAGTCATGATCAGACGATCCCGCAAGCGCTGATCGCCCGACCTGCGGTACTCCTGCCACAGCGCCAGTGCTTCGTCGGGTGAGATGCGGCGGCGGCTCTTCTCGGGATGCATGGGACGGCAGCTCCTTATCGAGGTGTCGGACTCAGAAGTCCCCTGCCAGAGGGACGGATCAGTGAGGGTGGCTCCCGTGACGGGGGCCAGAGCCAGAGCCCGAGAGCGCCGGGCCAGGAGCTGTATCGACGACCGCCCCGGCGCGCTCCATCCCTCGATCGACGTACTCAAACTCGAACGTACGTCGAAAGCGGATCGGACGGCCAGCCCCGCACTACGACGAACGTCCAGGACTCAGGGTTTCGGCGAAACGGTCGACTACTCCGGCGATCCATCCCGCAGGGAGGTAACCCCCTATGGCTCTTCGCCTTACCACAGCGTCCGCACCCAAGACCGTCACCCGCTCGCCCGTCGAGCTGGCCGCGCTCGCGCGCAGCTACCTGCTGAAGGGCGACCTGGAGAGCTACAAGGTCCTGTTCGCGGACGCCGCGGGCGAGCCGGATCCTCACCGCCGCTTCCGCGCGCGCACGACGCTGCTCGAGTGCGCACAGGCAGCTCTCGGCGAGGTGCCCGCCAGGCTGGTGGCCACGCTGCTGCTCACCACGCTGCGGAATGGGATCGAGATCCTGGAGGAGGAGCCGCGCGAGCCGGTGTTCCTCAACCACGTGGGCGTGATGCTCTACGAGCTTGGCATGCTCAAGCCCGCGGAGAAGCTCTTCAAGAGCGCGAAGCGCCTCGACCCCGAGCTGCCGCACGTGGGTCGCAACCTGGCCGAGCTGGCGCGCCGCCGCAAGAAGAGGATCGACGTGACCTCGACGCTGCCGCCGCAGGTGTCGCTGGCACTGCCGCAGCTGGCGCGCCGCGCCGACAACATCGCCGCCAAGGCGAAGCCCGCCGAGGGCATGCGGATCAGCCTCGCAATGATCGTCAAGGACGAGGAGGAGATGCTCCCGCGCTGCCTCGAGGCGATCCACGACGTGGTGGACGAGATGATCATCGTCGACACGGGCTCCACGGACCGCACAGTGGAGATCGCCGAGTCCTTTGGCGCGACCGTGCTCCACCACGAGTGGACGGGCGACTTCGCCGAGGCGCGCAACACCTCGCTCGAGGCCTGCACCGGCGACTGGTTCATCTACCTGGACGCCGACGAGGTGCTCGTGCGCGACGACGCGCAGCGCCTGCGCGAGCTCGCCGGCCACGTGTGGCGCGAGGCGTTCTTCCTGGTTGAAACCAATTTCACCGGCGATCTCGACGACGGCATGGCGGTGAACCACAACACGCTGCGCATGTTCCGCAACCGCCCGGAGTACCGCTTCAAGGACCGCATCCACGAGCAGATCGCCCACTCGCTGCCGGGCAACATGCCCGAGCGGATCGAGCAGCCCTCGGTGCGCATCGAGCACTACGGCTACCTGGGTGCGGTGCGCGACTCGAAGGAGAAGTCGCGCCGCAACATCGAGCTGCTCGAGCGCCAGCTTGCCGACGGCGAGATGTCGCCGTTCCTGTGCTTCAACCTCGGCTCCGAGTACGCCGCGGCGGGTGACGCCGAAGCCGCCCTGCGCCAGTTCGAGGAGGCCTGGAAGCTGCTCATGGACGATCCTGAGCGCACCGCCTACGGCTTCGCCCCGTCGCTGACCAACCGCCTAGTGAAGGCGCTGCGCACCAACGGCAAGCTTCGCGAGGCGATCGAGCGCGCCGAGGACGGGCTGCGGCTCTTCCCGGGCTTCACCGACCTGCTACTCGAGCAGGCGCACTGCGCCCGCCTGAGCGGCGACCTCGAGCGCGCCGCCGAGCTGGTGGAGCAGGCGCTCGAGATGGGCGATGCCCCCAGCCGCTACTCCGCGATGGTGGGCTGCGGCAGCTACATCGCGCTTGGCGTGCTGGCCGAGATCCGCCGCGACCAGGGCGACTTCGCCGAGTGCGAGCGCCTGCTCATGGAGAGCCTTCACGAGCATCCCGGCTACCTGGGCGCCGTCCACCCGCTTGCCTCGATCATGCTCGCCCAGGACAAGGAGCCCGAGGTGGTGGTGGAGACGATCGAGTCGGTGGTGGAGACCCTGACGCCGAGCGCCCACTTCATGCTGGGCAGCGCGCTGTACGAGCAGCGCTTCGCCGAGGCCGCCGAGGTGCAGTTCCGCGCGGTGCTCGACAAGCAGCCGTCGAGCGACGCCTCGCGCGTGGCTCTGTCCGAGACCTTGCTGTCGCAGTCGCGCTGGGAGGAAGCCGCGCAGGCCGCCGCCGAGGTGGACGACCTCAGCGCGTACGCCGCCCCCGCCCGCCGCAGCGAGCTGTTCGCCTGCATCCTGAGCGGCGATCGCGAGGCCACCGAGTCCGCGCTCGGGCGCGGCGTGGACTGCGGAATGCTCCCCGCGGATGTGATGCTGTACCGCACCTGGCACGAGGCTCGCGCCGGGGCGCCGCTGCCGGCCTCGCTGCCGGTGGAGGCGGGCGCGTTGCTCGCGCTCACGCTCGAGGCGCTACTGCGCGTTGGCGAGGTCGAGGCCTTCGTCGAGCTGCTACCGCTGGTGGACCGCGTGGGCCTCGCCTGGCGCGAGCGCCGCGAGCTGCTCGCGGCCATGTACCTGCGGCGGGGACTCCTCGAGTCAGCCGGCGACGAGTGGCTGGCGGTCGTGCAGGAGGTTGGTCCCGACGTGCGTGCGCTGGTGGGCCTGGCCCAGGTGGCGTACGGCCGCGGAATGACCGAGGACGCGCTCGTGTTCGCGGAAGAGGCCCGCACGCTCGAGCCGGGCAATGCATTGGCCACCCAGGTGCTGGAGGCGCTGAGCGCCGCCGCGTAGCGCGGATGGGCGTGAGAGACCTTCGCTCAAGTTTCCGTGCCGGGGGCCGAGTACCCGGAGCGAACCAGCGGGCCACCCGGCCGCCAAGGACGGCGGGTCATCCCGAAGGAGGACGATTGAAATGAGCTTCGAAGTGCCCCCGCTGAGCAGCATCGATCAGGTGCTGGGCGCTCAGCCGGCCCCGCGCACCGACAAGCCGCAGCCCGCGACGAAGGTAGAGGGTGCCGACTCAGTGCGACTGGACACGATTCCCAGCCAGCCCCCGGAATCCCTCAGGGCCGAGGTCGACCGCGCCGCACAGCGCGTGGACGAGCTCAAGTCCGACGGACGCCAACTCCACTTCACGCGCGACAAGGACAGTGGCCGCGTGGTGGTCGAGGTGCAGGACCTGAACGGGACCGTGCTGCGGACCATCCCGCCGTCGAAGGCGCTCGACGTCGCCTCGGGCGGCTCGCTCGACTGATCAGGAGCGTCTAAGTGGCGACCTCGACCACAGATCCCGTCAACCTTGGGTTGAGCGGGCTCTCCTCTGGGATCGATACGAGCACCATCATCACGCAGCTGATGGCGATCAACAAGATCCCTCAGGACAGGCTCAAGCTGCAGCAGTCGACGATGCAGGCGCGCCTCACGGCGCTCCAGGGCCTGCAGACCGAGCTCGAGAACCTGAGGGACAAGGCCGACGCCCTTCGCTCGCCCACGCTGTTCTCGCCGACGCAGACCGTCGACTCGAGCGACACCTCGAAGATCACCGCCGAGCGGGTCGCCGGCGCCGGAGTGGGCGGCACCCAGGTGACCGTTAACCGGCTGGCGAGCTCGCAGCAGCGGACCTACGCCTACACCCCGAGCGGCTCGGACACCACGCTCGACTTCGGGAACGGCGACAGCATCACCGTGCTGGCCGGCACGACCATCGACGACCTCGTGGACCAGATCAACGCGGGCACCGGCCTCCCCGTCTACGCGGCCTCGATCACCGACCCGAACAACTCCAACAACAAGCTGCTGGTGCTCTCGAGCAAGACAGCCGGCTCCGGCGGCGACTTCTCGCTTGCCTCGGGGAACAGCGCGCCGCTCGTCGAGGACACGAGCAAGGCGAAGGCGCACGCCGCCACGAGCTGGACTCATACCTTCGACTACACGGCCGACCCCTCGAACCCGAGCACGATCACGATCAACGGCAACGCCGTGAACATCGCCGCGAACGCGACGATCGACGACGTGGTGCAGGCGATCAACGGCGGCTCGCCCGGGGTCACGGCCAGCAAGGACTCGAACGGGCGCCTGCTGCTCACGAGCAACACGGCCGGCTCCGCGGGCAACTTCACCACGAGCAGCACCCAGCTGGCCGAGTACGGCAGCGGCGTTGCCGGCACCGACTCGACGCTCACGAACCTCAACGCCAAGTACCAGGTGGACGGCGGCTCCTGGCAGTACGCGACCTCGAACACCGTCACCGACGCGATCCCGGGCCTGAAGCTCACGTTCAAGGCCGCGAGCACGGATCCGGTGACGATTACGGTCGGCTCGCCGGCCGCCGACAAGGCGGCGATCAAGTCGGCGGTGCACGCGTTCGTGGACCTCTACAACGCGAACATGGACGACATCAACGCCAAGCTCGCGGAGAAGCCGGTTATCGGCGCCACAAGCGCGAGCGACGCCGCGAAGGGCATGTTCTTCGCCGACTCCACGCTGATGGGCATCAAGGACCGGCTGCGTACGGCGATCACGGGCACGATCGGTAGCGACTCCACGCTGAACCTGATGTCTCAGATCGGCATCTCCACCGGGAGCACAACCGGCGACTCCACCGTGAACCAGGACTCGATCAACGGCAAGCTTGTGGTGGACGACGACAAGCTCGACTCGATGCTCGACTCGAACCCCGACGGCGTGAGGAAGCTGCTCGGCGCGACGCTCGGCACGAACGGCTTCGCCCAGGCGATCGACGGCATCCTCAACCCCGAGGTCCAGACGAGCGGCGACTTCGACACGCTGATCTCGCAGACAAACAGCCAGATCAGCGACCTGACCGACCAGATCAGCACCTGGGACAACCGCCTGTCGGACATGCAGGACCGCCTCAAGTCGCAGTTCAACGCGATGGAGCTGGCCCTCCAGAAGAACACCACGCAGGGCCAGTGGCTGTCGGCGCAGATCGCGTCGCTCGGCTAAAAAGTCGCCGCTTCTGGCCGACTACACAGGGCGATCCTGTTCCCTTCGAGGAAAGCTCTGATGAACCAGTCGGCCGTACCCCAGACCTACAAGGAGAGCGCGGTTCTCACCGCCACTCCGGAGCGCCTCGTGGTGATGCTCTACGACGGCGCGCACCGCTTCCTGTTCCAGGCGGCCGTGGCGATGCGCGAGGGGAACATCGAGGTGACCAACAATCGCCTGCAGCGCGCCGAGGCGATCATCGACGAGCTGAACACCACGCTCGACATGTCCACCGGCGAGATCGCCGTGCGGCTGCGGGCCATCTACCTCTTCTGCAAGCGCCACCTGATGCAGGCCCGCCTCAAGCGGAGCCCGGCGATGATCGACGAGGTCGACCAGCTGCTGAACACGGTGGGGGACGCGTGGCGTCAGATCGCGGGGGGCTGATCCGCCGCTACGAGCGGATCGCCGAGCTGGGCGAGCTCGAGCTCGAGCTCGTTCGCACCGGCCAGTACGAGCAGCTCGAGGCGCTCGACGCCGAGCGTCAGGAGCTGATCGCGAAGCTGCCGGCCACACCGCCGGCCGAGGCGAGCGTGGCGCTGCTTCGCGCCGCGGCGGTGCAGAGCCAGGTGGAGTGCATGCTGAGCGGCGCCGTCGCCCACGCCCGGCAGGCGCTGGTGCGGCTTGCGCGCGGCAGGGAAGTGCTCGGAGCCTACGCGCCCGCGCGGGCGACGACTCGCCGGGTCGATCAGCGCAGTTAAAGCTGGCAATCGCGCTGCCGACTACTCCGACTGGCTCCCCACGGATCGGGGTTCCGAACCGTCCATGGAAGGACTAGCTGAAAGGCGACTTCCGTGAACCTGTTCGACAACACCGAGCTCGGCCTCCAGGCGGCGATTCGTGGCGCCGGCATGCGCCAGACCGTTCTCTCGCAGAACCTGGCCAACGCGAACACGCCGGGCTACCAGCGCAAGGACGTTGACTTCCAGTCGACGCTCGCCGACGCCATGCAGGCCGGCGTGAGCCCCGACCAGGTGCAATTCGGCGTGAACACCGACCAGTCGGCCCCGATGCAGGCCGACGGCAACAGCGTCGACGCGGACACCGAGTCGGCCAAGATGGCCGAGAACGGGCTCGAGTACCAGTCCCTCGTGGCCGTCGCCAAGGGCCGGCTGGACATCATCACGGCCGCGATCGGGAACAGCTGATGGGACTCTTCGACGCGCTCGACATCTCGGGCAGCGGCCTCAGCGCCGAGCGCCTGCGCATGGACGTGGTGGCCGAGAACCTGGCCAACGCGCAGACCACCAAGGGCGCCAACGGGCAGCCGTACAAGCGCAAGGAAGTGGTACTGCAGGAGGTTGGCGGCAGCGGCTTTGCCGCCACGCTGGCGGCCGCCACCGGCTCGGGCCAGAGCTCGGGCGTGGGCCGCGGCGTGCAGGTGGCCGGCATCGTGCAGGACTCGGCGCCCGGCAAGCAGGTGTACGACCCGGGCAACCCGGACGCGAACGCGCAGGGCTACGTGACCATGCCGAACGTCGAGCCGGTCACCGAGATGGTGGACCTGATCACCGCCTCGCGCTCCTACGAGGCGGACGTCACGTCCATGCAGACCTCGAAGCAGATGTTCATGAAGACCCTGGATCTGCTCCGCTGATGTCGCTTCCGATCGATCCCAGCTTCTCCACCCTCGGCTCCGAGTGGAAGATCGAGTCGCCGACGGCTGCCGACGGCAGCCAGTCGAGCGGCAAGAGCTTCGGCGGCGCGCTCTCGCAGGCGATCACGAGCCTGCAGAACAGCCAGGACGCCGCCAGCACGGCCGCGCAGGGGCTTGCCGACGGCAGCGCCACCGACGTGAGCTCGGTGGCGATGACGGTGGAGCGTGCGCGCCTCGAGATGCAGCTGGCCGCGCAGGTCCGCAACAAGGCGATCCAGGGCTTCGAAGAGATCTTCCACACCACGGTCTAGCTAGATGGCTTCGATACTTCAGAACACCAGCACGAAGGGCAAGATCGGGATGGGCGTGGCCGCGCTGGCGGTCGTGCTCGTCGGGATTCTGCTCATGAAGGTGGCCTCGTCGCCCAGCTACTCGACCGTCGCCACCGGCGTGGACCCTGCGCAGACCGGCAAGATGACCGCCGCCCTCGACCAGAAGGGCATCAAGTGGCAGCTGCGCAACAACGGCACCGCCATCGCCGTGGACTCGTCGCAGACCGCTCAGGCTCGCGTGGCGCTGGCCTCGTCCGGCATCCCCACGAACGGCCAGGTGGGCTTCTCGCTCTTCGACAAGCAGAAGCTCGGCGCCAGCAACCTGCAGCAGCAGGTGACCTACCAGCGGGCGCTGGAGGGCGAGCTCGCCCAGACGATCGAGCAGGTGCAGGGCGTGACCAACGCGTCGGTGAACCTCGTGCTGCCCGACACCCAGCTGTTCTCGGACCAGAACTCGCAGTCGCGCGCTTCGGTGCTGCTGACCACGAACGGCCTGTCGCTCGACCCTGGCGCCGTGCGCGGCATCGCGCAGCTCGTGGTGGGCGGCGTGAAGGGCCTCTCGCTCAACAACGTGTCGATCACCGACAACACCGGCCAGCTGCTGTGGCCCACCAGCGACAGCCTGGCCGGGGGCCCCACCGCCAACCTCAAGCAGGCCGACGAGAGCCGTTACAACATGGACCTCGGCGCACGCCTCCAGGCGCTGCTGAACCAGACGGTGGGCGTGGGCAAGGGCACTGTGCAGGTGAACGCCGACATGAACGTCGACGAGACCACCAAGGATGCGCTCCTCTACGCGAACAAGGGCGTGCCGCTCGAGCAGAAGGCGCAGACCGAGAACCTGAAGGGCAGCGGCACCGGCGCCAGCGGCACCTCGGGCACCGGCTCGAACATCCCCACGTACTCCGCGAGCGGCGGGAGCGGCAACAACAACTACAAGAACGTCACCAAGGACACCACCTTCGGCGTGAGCAAGACCGTGTCGCACACCAAGGTGGCGCCCGGCACCATCAACAAGCTCGGCGTGGCCGTGCTCGTGGACAAGTCGGTGCCGCCCGCCTCGGTGGCGCAGCTTCAGTCGGCGATCAGCGCCGCGGCCGGCATCAACACGAAGCGTGGCGACACGCTCACGGTCACGCAGGTGCCGTTCGCCAAGACCACCACCACGGGCGCCCCGGGCACGGCCCTGAACCCGATGGCGTACGCCAAGTACGCGCTGCTGGGCATCGGGCTCGCCCTCTTCCTCTTCTTCATGTCGCGCCACCTGAAGCGCCGCGAGGAGGACACGCTCATGCGCGAGCCCACCTGGCTGCGCGAGATCGAGGCGCCCACCTCGCTGAAGGAGCTCGAGAAGGCCGCCGCGATGGAGTTCCCCGAGCCCGAGAACTCCGCGATGAGGAAGGGCCTCGAGGAGCTCGCCGGCCGCGCCCCCGACCGCGTGGCCCAGCAGGTCCGCGTCTGGCTGAACGAGGAGTAGGTCAAGGCCATGGCGGAGATGGTTGAAGAGCAGCTCGGCGACCTGCCCGCGATTCCGCTGCCGGGCACCTCGCTCACGAAGAGCAACGCGAGGCTGAAGGGCAAGCAGAAGGCGGCCGTGCTACTCGTGTCGCTTGGCGCGGAGCGCGCCGCCCAGGTGTTCAGGCACCTGCGTGAGGCCGAGATCGAGCAGCTCTCGCTCGAGATGGCGCAGATGGAGCACCTGCAGCACGACGAGGTGGAGGGCGTGCTCGTCGAGGCCTCAGAGCATCTGCTGGCGGCGGAATACCTGGCGCAGGGCGGCGTGGACTTCGCCCGCGAGGTGCTGGAGGCCTCCGTGGGCGAGGAGCGCGCGCAGGAGATCATCGGGCGCCTGTCCGCGATCATCGAGGTGCGCCCGTTCGAGTTCATGCGGCGCACGCCGCCGGAGCAGATCCAGGCTTTCCTCGCCGGCGAGTCCACGCAGACGCTGGCGCTCGTCGTGGCGAACATGCACACGTCGCTCGGCGCTCAGGTGCTGGCCCAGCTGCCGCCTGCCGTGCAGGCCGAGGTGGCGATGAAGATCGCCAACATGACCGAGACCAGCCCCGACGTGATCAAGGACGTGGAGACCGTGATCCGCCAGAAGCTGGCGATGGTGGCCTCGCAGGACTACGCGGCCGCGGGCGGCGTGAAGGGCCTCGCGGACCTCCTCAACTCCGCCGACCGCGGCACCGAGCGCAACGTGATCGACACGCTGGCCGAGAAGGACGCACAGCTGGCGGAGGAGATCAAGATGCTGCTGTTCGTCTTCGAGGACATCATCAAGCTCGACGACCGCAGCGTGCAGCTCGTGCTGAAGGACGTGGACCAGAAGGACCTCGCAATGGCGCTCCGCGGCGTCTCCGAGGAGGTCAAGCAGAAGATCCTCAACAACATGTCGCAGCGCGGCGCCGAGATGCTCCTCGAGGAGATGGAGTACCAGCCGCCGCAGCGGCGCAGCATCATCGAGGAGGCCCAGGGCCGGATCGTCGGCAGCATCCGCCGCCTCGAGGACGCCGGGGCCATCGTCATCGCCCGCGGTGACGATGGCGAGGAGGCGGAGGACCTTGTCTAGCGTCGCCGTGGCGGCTGACGCGTTCTCCTTCGACCAGCTGCCGCCCGAGCCGGTCGGGGCCCGCGGCACGGGGGCGGCTAAGGACGCCCAGTCGATCGCGGAAGAGGTGCTCGCGCAGGCGCGCGCGGAGGCCGACGACATCCGCCACCAGGCGCGGCAGGAGGGCCATCATGAGGGCTTTGCCGCCGGCATGGCGGCCGCTTCGGAGGAGCTGGCGCCGGCGGTCTCTGCGCTCGCGCAGGCCCACGCCGAGATCCAGGAGCGGCGCGACGAGCTGGTGGACATGGTGGAGGAGCGGGCCGTGCAGCTCGCCCTCCAGATCGCCGAGAAGGTGGTGGCCGGCACGCTCGAGGTGCAGCCCGAGCGCGTGGTGGACGTGGTGCGCGGCGCGCTGCGCTGCCTGGTGGACCGCGAGCGTGTGACCGTTCAGGTGAACACGCTCGACCTGGAGCTGGTGCGCGACTCGATCGGATCGCTGTCCGGCACGCTCGGCGGCATCGAGCACTTCGAGGTCCAGGAGGACCGGCGCGTGCCGCGTGGCGGCGCCGTGGTGCTGAGCGCCTCCGGCGAGGTGGACGCCACCATCGAGACCAAGCTGGAGCGCGCCCGCGAGGCGCTCGAGGCGGAGCTCAGGCGATGAGCGACTACGAGCTCGGGCGCTTCTCCGAGGCGCTCAAGTGGAGCGATCTTCACGAGCGCCGCGGCCGCGTGGCCAACGTCATCGGCCTGATCGTCGAGGCCACCGGCCTCGAAGCCGAGGTGGGGGAGGTGTGCGAGGTCGAGACCGGCCGCAACCGCGCGCCGGTGCCCGCCGAGGTGGTGGGCTTCCGCGACTCGCGCACGCTGCTGATGCCACTCGGCGAGATGCACGGCATCGGCCCTGGACGTGCGGTGCACGCCACCGGGCGGCAGTTCCGCGTGATGGTGGACCAGGAGCTGCTCGGCCGCGTGATCGACGGCCTCGGCCGGCCGATGGACGCGCGCGGCGACGCCCCGCTGGGGCGCTCGCTCGCCACGATCGCCGCTTCGCCCGACCCCATGCAGCGCCCGCCGATCAAGGAGCGCGTGTCGCTCGGCGTGCGCGCGCTCGATGCGCTCGTGCCCTGCGGACGCGGTCAGCGCCTCGGCATCTTCGCCGGCTCGGGTGTGGGCTAGTCGTCGCTGCTCGGGATGATCGCCCGCTCCACCTCTGCCGACGTGAACGTGATCTGCCTGGTGGGAGAGCGAGGCCGCGAGGTACGCGAGTTCATCGAGCGCGACCTGGGCTCGGGCCTGACCCGCAGCGTGGTGGTCGTGGCCACCTCCGACCAGCCCGCGCTCGTGCGCATCAAGGCCGCCTTCACCGCCACCACGATCGCCGAGTACTTCCGCGACCGCGGCAACGACGTGATGCTGATGATGGACTCGGTCACGCGCTTCGCGATGGCGCAGCGCGAGGTGGGCCTGGCCATCGGCGAGCCGCCCGCCACGCGCGGCTATACGCCCAGCGTGTTCGCCCTCTTGCCCAAGCTGCTCGAGCGCAGCGGCACCAACAAGAACGGCACGATCACCGGTCTCTACACCGTGCTCGTGGACGGCGACGACATGAACGAGCCGATCGCCGACTCGGTGCGCTCGATCCTCGATGGACACGTGGTGCTGAGCCGCCACCTGGCGCACGCCGGCCACTACCCGGCGGTGGACGTGCTGCAGAGCGTGTCGCGACTCGTGGGCGAGGTGGTCTCGCCGGAGGTGCAGACCGCCGGCCAGGAGGTCCGGCGGCTGATGGCCGCGTATCGCGAGAAGGAGGACCTGATCGCCATCGGGGCCTACCAGCGCGGTGTGGACCCCGTCACCGACCTCGCCATCGAGAAGCGCGAGCCGATCAACGCGTTCCTGCGCCAGTCCGTGGTGGAGGAGAGCACGGCCGAGGAGGCAGACGAGCTCCTGCTCCAGCTTGCCGAGTCGCCGACGGAGGCGGACTACGGCATCGAGGCGGACGTGTACGAGGCGGCGCCGCCGCAGCCCATGCTTGCGCCGGGCCCGAGCGCCATCCCGCCACTGCATTTGGCGGTTTAGCAGCCGATTAATCGAGACGAATGACTCCCACCCGACACCCACGCGTACGCGAGATCGACTTTCGCCGTCCGTCCAAGTTCAACCGCGAGCAGGTGCGGCGGATCGAGGTCGCTCACGAGAACTTCTGCCAGTCGGCGTCCAGCCGGCTGTCGGCCGAGCTCCGCACGGAGCTCCAGCTCGGCGTGCTCAACACCGACCAGCTGCCGTACAGCGTGGTGATGGCCGAGGAGGTGCCACGCCAAGCGCTGGTCAGCCTGCTGCGCATGGAGCCGCTCGACACCGAGGTGGCGCTGATCATGGACCTGCCGTTCGCGCTCGCGCTGGTGGCGCGGCTGCTCGGCGGCAGCGGCGGGCCGTCGGGCCAGCCCACCTCGCTCACCGACGTGGAGCTCACCGTGGCCCGGCGCGCGGTCACCAGCCTCGTGGACATGCTGTCGTCCACCTGGCACGACCTTGCAGCGGTCAGCTTCGAGGTGACCGGCCACGCGATCTCGCCGATGAGCGTGCAGATCGTCTCGCCGAGCGAGCCCACGCTGATCCTCAACCTGTCGGCCATGATCGACGGGCTGATGTCGATCATGACGCTCGTGATCCCTCACACCTCGGTGGAGAAGATCATGTCGAAGCTCGAGCAGGGGCACTACGGCCCGGCGCTGATCGACGACGAGAGCGCTTACAAGATGCACGAGGCCGTCGGCGACGTGAGCCTCGAGATGCGTGCCGAGGTGGGTGCGATCCAGGTGCCGCTCACCGAGGTGCTGAAGCTGAAGGCGGGCGACGTGGTGCGGCTGCGCCGGCCGGCGTCGAAGGGCGTCGTGCTGTTCGCGGGCGACGTGCCTGCTCACGTGGCTGATCCCGGGCGGAATGGCAATTTCCGTGCCGTTCAGATTCGGCAGCCGTGGGGAGGGGTGGAATGAGCGACGAAGAAGCGCAGAGTGCGGAAGTGCAGAGCGCGGAGGAGCCCGTCGCCGTCCCTGAGCCCGAGCCGATCGCCGCGCCGCCCGTGGCCGTCCCCGAGGAGGAGGCGGTCGCCGAGGAAGAGCCCGACCTGGCTCTCGATGTGGCGACCCATCTGCTTGACGTGGACGTGCGCCTCTGGGCGGAGCTCGGGCGGGCCAGGCTCGCCGTTGGGCAGGCCGTGGCGCTCGGCACCGGGGCGATCGTGGACCTCGACAGAGAGCCCGAGGACGCCCTAGACGTGTTCGTGAACGGCCGACTGTTCGCCAAGGGCAGACTGCTTTTGGTGGACGGCGAGTGGGCCGTTCGCCTCGACGAGATCGTCGAAAGTCCGATGGCCGTCGAACACGCGTCCAACGCCGGTTCAGGTGCCTGAGGGCACGTCGATTACACCGATCGTGAACCGTCCCAGTTTCACGTTCAAGCTCGAACGTGTCCGCTCTCTGCGGGAGCAGACCGAGGAGCGTCGCAAGGAAGAGCTCGCCGCTTCGCTCGCCCATCGCCTCAAGGGCGAGGCGATGCTGACGGCCGCCAGCCAGAACGTGGAGACGGCTCGATGCTCCCAGCGCGAGGCTGCGGCCGCCGCGGCGAGCGGGCAGGATCTTCAGGCCGCCCAGGCCTACCTCGAGCGCGTGGAGCGCGAGCGCGAGTCGGCGTCGCTGGCTCTCGATCGCACCGACGCCGAGGTGGAGGCCCGGCGCTCACTGCTCCAGGCGGCCGCGCGCGAGCGCGAGGTGCTCGAGCGGCTGAAGGAGCGCAAGCGCGAGGAGCACAAGCGCGAGGCCGACCGCGTCGAGGGCGCCGCCCTCGACGAGATGGCGCTGACCATCCACCGCCGCGGGAGGGCCGCGTGATGAGCGTCGCGTCGGTCGAGACCCGCGTCTCCCAGCTCGAGGGCATGATCGCCGCCGCCAACAGCGGCTTCGGGTCGCCCAGCACGAGCTCGTCCACAGACTTCAACGCCACGCTGTCCCAGGCGCAGGCCACAACGTCGCCCACCGCGACCGCGGCCTCGCTGGGCGCCGGCGACAACGCCTTCTCGGACCTGATCCAGGCCGCGGCCAGCAAGTACGGCCTCGACGCCAACGTGCTCAAGGGCCTGATCAAGCAGGAGTCCGGCTTCAACCCGAACGCCGGCAGCTCCGCCGGGGCCCAGGGGCTCACGCAGCTCATGCCCGCCACGGCGGCGTCGCTCGGCGTGACCGACGTGCACGATCCCGCGCAGTCGATCGACGGCGGGGCGCACTACCTGCGCATGCAGCTCGACCGCTTCGGCGGCGACTACACGAAGGCGCTCGCCGCCTACAACGCCGGGCCGGGCGCCGTTGAGCGCTTCGGCGGGGTCCCGCCTTACGCGGAGACCCGCAACTACGTCACAAACGTCCTGTCCTACGCCGACCAGTACCGCACCCAACAATGACTCCAGAACGCACCAGCGCCGCGGACGCGGCCACACAGACGCACGCCCCGCCAGGACGAACCGCCTCGAGGGGCGGCCCGGAGGGGACACCAGACCTCTTCGGAACGATCCTCGAGCAGCACCAGGCCCGGACCGCTGATGCGGAAGGCCAGAAGGAAAGGGGCACTACGACTAAGGGCCCCGACAAGGAGGTCTCGGGTCCCGGGTCTCGGGTCTCGGGCCACGACGCCGACGCTGCTTCGCAGACCGACGATCAGCCCACCTCCGACGCTTCCGATCAGCCTGCCTCCGATCAGCCCACGCCGTCCGCCGAGGCTCTGCTCGCCGCTGCCGCTGCCGTCGCGCTGACGGCCGCTCCGGCCGCCGTTGCGCAGCCGGCTCCGGCCGCTGGGCCCGCTCAGCCGCTGCCGGCCGATACGAAGGCGAAGGGTCCCGCACTTCCGCTGCCCGCGGACGCGCAGCTGCCCGCGCCGGCCGCCGCCGACGGCGATCTGCCCGCTGAGCAGCTGCCGCCCGCCGCCCCGGCGGACGAGGCGCCGGTGGTCGACCCAAGCG
>JBKPDA010000215.1:0-11571 GCA_046727635.1 Actinomycetota bacterium
GACGGGCAGATCGTCTCCTTCGAGCAGTTCACCGACACCGCTGCCATCGCCGCGGCGCGCGAGGCGTGATGGCCGAGCCGTTGAGCGCGGACGTCGTCGTCGTCGGCTCCGGATCCGGCGGCGCGGTGGTCGCCCGGCGGCTCGTCGACGCCGGCGTGCGGGTCGTGCTCGTCGAGGCGGGCGGGGCGGACGAGAACCCGGCCATCCACGATCCGCCTCGGCTGTCCTTGACCCGGTGTGCTCGTGAACAGCGTGGTTCCGGCGGTCATCGACGCACGCTTGACGACACACACCGAGACGCCCGAGCAGCGCGAGTTGGTTCGCTCGCGCATCCCCATTGGGGCGGATGGGACGGGCCGAGGAGCTCGCCGAGCTGACGTCCTGGCTGTGCTCCGAGCGCTGCTCGTTCTCGACGGGAGCGACCTACGACCTGTCGGGCGGGTACTGACTGGCCGTCTGGGCCGGGCTGCGCGGCCGAACTGCGCCGGCAATGGACCAGACTGGACTTCGACCCCCGCTCATTTCTCGGTGTCCGAAATGTGTCCGAGCCTCTTTTGCCAAGCGGACTTTTCAGAGTGCCAGCGCGGGAGAAGTCCGAGCCTCGACCCCCGCTCCAGCGGAGCTCAACTCACGCCCCCCGAAGCAAGCCGATTTCCCTTTACAGAGCCAAACGGCGAGCCCGACCCCCGCTTGAACGTGAGCGCACGTCAGTAACGCCGAGAAGTGGCCGATTTGCAGGCCTTTCCTCAAGCCGACGGAGGGATTCGAACCCTCGACCCCCGCTTTACGAGAGCGGTGCTCTGGCCAACTGAGCTACGTCGGCGGACCGACTCAGTCTAGCCGTGCTCCGGCGCGGGCCGGGAGCAGGTCGCAGAAGGCGAAACCGTCGCGCATCACGCGCTCGCCGACCTCCACTTCGATCGGCTCCGAGAAGATCGGGCCCGCGTGCACGAAGGTGTGGAACTCACCGTTCTCGCCGCACGGGTCCGCCCCGTCGGGCAGGTCGTCGAGCAGCGAAAGGTCAAACGGCCGGCCCACGAACGAGGGGTCGAGCTGCGCCGGATCGACGCACACGAGCACGGCTTCGAAGCCGGCGTCCACGAATTCGTGCGCGAGCCGCGAGGTGTCGCGGCCCCAGATCGGGAAGAGCGCGCGCTTGCCTACTCGCGACAGCCGCTCCTCGCGGTAGGCGCGGATGTCCTCGAGGAATAGGTCGGCGAACGCCATCGTTTCCACGCCGTCCAGAGCCGGCGACGAGAGCGCCTCCTGCATCCTCTCCTCATAGACCTCGTTCGGGCACGTGGCGGGTATCCCGACCTCGACCAGCGGAACACCCGCAGCACTGGCCTGCGCAGCAACCAGCTCGCGCCGTACTCCGTGCATGCTCACGCGGCCGTAGTCCGCGGTGACGGTCGTGAGGAGGGCGACGGGCTCGATCCCGTGCTCCTCGCGAAGTGCCCGCAATGCCAGAGCGGAGTCCTTGCCCCCGCTCCACGAGAGGGCGATCGCGTCGGTCAGCGGACCGGGTCGCGCGGTCGCGGACGAGGGGGCCGCAGCGACGTAGCGAGAGAGCGAACGCGATCGCTGATCGACCGCGGACCCTGGGCGCGACGCGGGTCCAGCTCGGCGCCGCAGATGGCACAGCCGGCGGCGAAGCCGCTTACGCGTTCGCCACAGTTCGGGCAGATGTGAGGAGAGCGCATGGCCGCCAGATTAATCGCAGTTCGTGAAATTGACGTAAACGGGGCGCGTTACGCGAGCGTCTTGTCGAGCCCGGTCTCGAGCATGTCGAAGGCCTGGTTCATGAGCTTGCGCAGGTCGTCTTCGCCCGAGCCGCTGGCCGTCCACGCGGTCCAGACGCTGTTCACCGCGGCGTAGGCCATCTGCACCACGAGTCGCGGCCGTAGGTCCGCGACCGGGTCGACACCCAGCCGCTTGGCCACCAGGTGCGTGAACGTCTCCATCGATTCGTTCTGCACTCGCAGCACGTAGGCGGCAAGCGCCGGCTCCTGGCCGAGCAGCTCGTGCCACTTGTGCAGCTCCACCTTCGCGTCGAGGTCGTAGTCGATGAGGGCCAGCGCGGCGCGCCGGATCGTCGTCGGCAGCGGATCGTCGACGGGCGCGTTCTCGAGCACATCGCTCACCACCTGCACGCGGATCTCCTCGTCCGGGAACGCCGCCGCCTCCTTGCTCGGGAAGTAGCGGAAGAAGGTCGAGACCGAGACCTCGGCCTCCTCGCAGATCTCCTCCACGGTGGTGGCATCCACGCCCTTCCCTGCGAACAGGCGCAGCGCGATCTCGGACAGCAGGCGCCGCGTCTTCTGCTTCTTGCGCTCCCTGAGGCTGGCTTCGACGGTCATAGAGCAAGTGTATTCCTAAAGAAAGCGTGCTGCACATCACACTTCCTCTAATTTGAGAGCTACTATCATTTGCGCATCAGTTCCTCCCACCCGCCCAAGGAGCCCCGCATGGAAACCGCAAGCTCAACTCGTAGATGGTGGACGCTCGCTGCGGTCGTCTTCGCCGTGTTCGTGACGACGCTCGACAACACGGTCGTCAACGTCGCCCTGCCCTCGATCCAGCGCCAGCTGCACCTCGGCTTGTCCGGGCTCGCCTGGGTCGTGAACAGCTACATCCTGTCGTTCGCGGTCCTGCTCCTAACCGGCGGGCGCCTTGCCGACACGTTCGGGCGCCGCCGCATGTTCCTGCTCGGGCTCGGCGGGTTCACCGCCGCCTCGCTCCTGGCCGGTCTTGCGCCGAGCGCAGGCCTGCTGATCGCGGCTCGCGCGCTTCAGGGCGTGGGCGCCGCGATGATGACCCCGCCCACGCTCGCAATCATCAGCGACGTGTTCCCAGACGCGCGCGAGCGCGGCACTGCAGTGGGCATCTGGGCGGCCGTGTCGGCGGGAGCGTTCGTGGTTGGCCCGCTGATCGGCGGGCTCATCACCGAGCGGATCGACTGGACCTGGATCTTCTTCGTGAACGTGCCGATCGGGCTCATCGGCCTGGCGCTCGGCTGGCGGCTGATCCCCGAGTCGCGTGACCCGGCCGCCGAGCGGAGCCTCGACGTGCCCGGACTCGCGGTGGTGAGTGGCTCGCTGTTCAGCCTCACCTTCGCGCTGCTCAAGGCGAACGACTACGGCTGGGGCTCGCCCGCGACCCTGTCGCTGCTGGCGGTGGCCACCGTCGGACTCGCGGTCTTCGTCTGGATCGAGAGCCGAGCGCGCGCTCCGATGCTCGACCTGTCGCTGTTCCGCAACACCACGGCGACGGGCGCGAACGTGGTGATGATGGTGGTGAACCTGGCGATCTTCGGCGTGCTGCTGTACACCTCGCTCTACCTGCAAGAGGTGATCGGCTACTCGCCCGTGCGGGCGGGCGCGACTCTCATTCCGTGGGTCGGCGTGATCGTCCTGGTGGCGCCGTTCACCGGGCGGCTTGCGACGCGCGTGCCGGTGCGCTGGCTGGTGAGCACCGGAGTGGCCCTCGTCGGCGTGGCGTTGCTGCTCTTCTCGGGCCTCGACGAGCACGCACGCTTCGTAGACATGCTGCCGGCGCTGCTCATCGGCGGGCTTGGCGGCTCGCTCACGGCCCCGCTCAGCGGCGTGGTGATCAGCGCGGTGCCCACCGAGAAGGCCGGCGTGGCCTCCGGCGTGCACAACACGTTCCGCGAGACCGGTGGCGCGCTCGGCGTCGCGTTGATGGGAGCGGTGTTCCTCTCGTCCCAGACGGGCGCGCTGGCCGGCGGCGCCAGCGCGGCGCACGCCTTCGTGGCCGGCTACAGCGATGCCCTCCAGGTGGGGGCCCTGATCACCTTCGCCGCGGCGGTGGTTGCCGCCATCACCCTGCGCGGGTCGCGCTCGGCGGCGCCGGTGCCTGAGCCGCTGGCCGAGCCCGCCTGACCGGGGGCGAGAATGCGATCCGCATGCCTTGACGACGTGTGGATCGCATTCGCCGCCTCCCGCTCTACGACTTCCTGCCGGTGGGCATCGGCCTCCACGAGGCCCGCGGCTTTCGCGCACGGCTCCTTGGACTGGCGTTCCTACATCGGCTCGACGGCGACGACGCCCTCCTGATCCGCCGCTGCCGCTCGGTCCACACCTTCGGCATGCGCTTCCCGATCGACGTCATCTTCGTCGACAGCGAGTGGCGCGTGCTGCGCGTCGTGCGCGACATGGCGCCGCGGCGCATCGCGTGGTGCCGCGGCGCGGCAGCAGTCATCGAGGTGAACGCCGGCGACGCCGACCGGCTCCGCGCCGGCCTCAGCCTGCGACGAGCTCGCGCAGCCGGAAGCTGAGCGCCGACAGCGCCAGGTCCTCGCTCACGTTCAGCTCGAGCGAGCTGCGCGTGTCCTCGCAGCGCTCGGCGGCCATTCGCAAGCGGACAGGGTCGCGACCCTCGGCGGCCGCCGCCAGGGCGGCGATCCGGTCGGTGCCGAGCACGGCGCCGCCGGCCCCCGATGCAATGCAGACGAGGTCGCGGAACGCTACCGCGGCGAGCTCGAGGCCGAGGTCGAGCACCTCGGTGCGGGCGCGGCGGCCGTCGCGCTTCGCCATCTCGTCGAACTCGCGTTCCAGCGCGTTGCGCTCGCGGCCGCGCGGCTCGGACTCGAGCCGCTCGCGCTTGCGCTCCTCGACCTCCTGCTCGGCCTGCTCGCGTCGCTCCTCGGCGCGGTCGAGCAGCCCGTGCCACGACACCTCGGCGGACTCCGCGCCGAGTGCGTCGAGCACCATCCTCTCGACGTCCGCCCGCAGCGCGGCGCCCTCCTCGGAGGCGAGGAAGCGGGCTCGCGTGGCGTTGCCGAGCGCGAGCCTGCCGCACGCGCCGGCGCGCGCCGACTCGACGCCCTCCTCCTCCAGCATCGCCGCTATGCGCTCGGCGGGCAGGGGATCGAAGCGCACCAGCTGGCAGCGCGACACCACGGTCTCGAGCACGCGGCCCACGTGGTCGGTGAGCAGGATGACGTGCACGAACGCCGCCGGCTCCTCGAGCGTCTTCAGGAGCCGGTTGGACACCTCGTCGTTCATCGTGTCCACGCGCTCGAGCACGAACACGCGCCGGCGCGCCTCGAAGGGCGTGCGCCCGGCTGCGGCCACCACGGGCTCGTCGATGTCGCTGACCCGCATCACGTGCGCGCCGGTGGGCCGTACCCAGGTCAGGTCCGGATGGGTGCCGTGCATCACACGCAGGCGCACGCTGTCGGGATCCGGGTCGCCCTCGGCAAGCAGCTCGGCGGCCAGCGCGCGGGCGGCCGTGCGCTTGCCGGTGCCGGGCGGACCATGGAACAGGTAGGCGTGCGAAGGGCTGCCCGACTCGAGCGCCGAGCCGAGCACCATGCGCGCGTGCGCGTGGTCCTCCGTACCGGCGAGCGCGGGCGCGCTCACGCCCGCACCACCCGGGCGGCCTGTACCGCGGCGAGCACCTCGGCATGGATCTCGTCCGGCGGGCGGTCGGCATCGATGCGCCGCCAGCGCGACGGGTCGGCCGTGGCCAGCTCGTCGTATGCGGCGAGCACGGCGCGCTGAAGCCGGTCGCCCTCGTCCTCGAAGCGGTCGACCTCCCCAGCGCGGGCGGCGGCCGCGGCGGGATCGATCCAGAGCAGGATCGTCAGATCGGGCACGAGGCCGTGCGTGGCGAAGCGGTTCACCCGCTCCACCTCCTCTACGCCCAGCCCGCGCGCGTGACCCTGATAGGCGAGCGATGAGTCGAGGAAGCGGTCCGACACCACCACGCGGCCCTCGGCCAGCGCGGGCCGGATCACGCCGGAGACGAGCTCGGCGCGCGCGGCGGCGAACAGCAGCGCCTCCGCCTCGGGGCCGATCTCCAGGCTCGGGTCCTTGAGCACCTCGCGCACGCGTTCTCCAACGGGCGTGCCGCCGGGCTCGCGCACCGGCAGCGCCTCGTCGCCGAGCGCGTCGCACAGCATGCGCGCCTGGGTGGTCTTGCCCGAGCGGTCGATGCCTTCGAAGGTGACGAACAGGCCGGACACTGGCGCCGACGCTATCAGCGCTCCAGGCCGGGCACTCAGGACCCACCGCTAGCATGCGCCGCGCGATGCGGACCCTCGTGACCGGCGGCGCCGGCTTCATCGGCTCGAACGTGGTCGACGCGCTCGTCGAGCGCGGCGACGAGGTGACCGTAGTGGACAACTTCACCACGGGCAGGCGCTCCAACCTCGAGCCCGCGCTGGCGGCGGGCGCCCGGCTCGTGGAGGCGGACATGCGCGACGGCGAGGCCATGCGCGACCTCTGCGCCGACTGGCAGCCCGAGGTGGTCTTCCACCTGGGAGCGCAAATCGACGTGCGCCGCTCGGTGGCGGACCCGGCGTTCGACGCGATGGTGAACGTGATCGGCACGATCAACATGCTCGCCGCGGCGCAGGCCGCCGGCGCGCGGCGCTTCGTGAACAGCTCCACCGGCGGCGCTATCTACGGCGAGGGCCGCGTGATCCCCGCCCCCGAGACGCACCCCCAGGAGCCCGAGGCGGGCTACGGCCAGTCGAAGCTGTCGGCCGAGGGCTACTGCGACCTGTTCCGCCGGCTGCACGGCTTCTCCACAGTGTCGCTGCGCTACGGCAACGTCTATGGCCCCCGGCAGGACCCGCTGGGCGAGGCGGGGGTGATCGCGATCTTCTGCGGCAAGCTGCTCGACGGCGGCCGGCCGCTCGTGTACGGCGACGGCCTCCAGACGCGCGACTATGTGTACGTGGGCGATGTGGTGTCGGCGAATCTTGCCGCGGCGGACTCGGACGCGGGTGGCGCGTTCAACGTCGGGCTCGGCGTGGAGTCGACGGTGCTCGACCTCGTGGAGATCCTCGCGCGACTGGGCAACCGGCAGGACTTCCAGCCCGAGCATGCGCCCGAGCGGCAGGGTGAGATCCGCCGGATCGCGATCGACGCCTCGCGCGCGCGCGAGAACCTGGGCTGGGAACCGAAGGTGCAGCTCGAGGAGGGGCTCGAGCGCACCCTCGCCTCGCTGGGGCGGTAGATGTCCGCGGGCGCGATCTTGGGGGTCGCCGCCGGGTTGATCGTGGTCGTCGCGCTGCTTGCGTTGGCGCTCGGTGGGCCGGGGTTCCGCGAGCGGACGACGGATCTCGCCGCGGAGTTCTGGGACTGGCTCCGTTTGGGCCGATAGAGCCCGCAAACTAGGCCCAATATCTTGTGTTTCGGGCAGGATTGACACACAACAGCTAGTAGAATTGGGGCATGCGCTGCCCCTACTGCCAGTTCGAGTCGACACGTGTTGTCGACTCCCGTCTGGGCGAGTCCGGCGACGCCGTCAGGCGCCGCCGCCAGTGCGAGGGCTGCGGCAGCCGCTTCAACACGTTCGAGCGCGCGGAGGGTCCCATGCTCGTGGTCCGCAAGCGCGACGGGAAGCGCGAGAGCTTCGACCGCGAGAAGCTCGTCAACGGGATGCTCGAGGCCGCGAACAAGCGCCCGGTCCGGGTGCCGGACCTCGAGGCGCTGGCGGACTCGATCGCCGGCGAGGCCCGCAGGCTGGGCGGCGAGGTCGAATCGAAGTGGATCGGCGAGCGCGTGGTGCGTGGCCTGACGAAGCTCGACCGCGTGTCGGCGCTCATGTTCGCCTGCATTTACCGAGGCTTTTCTGACCTCTCCGATTTCGAGGCCGAGCTCGACCGCCTGAAGGCCGAGCCGGTGCCCGGAGAGGACCAGCTCCCGCTCGCCGTTCCGTCCGATCCCGAAGCGAGTATCGACCGTCCCCCCACGGGCGCCCCCCGCGGGCCGGAAGGAGAATTCGAATCCGTTAGGAGAGGTCATGCCGGACACCCGTAGCGCTGCCGATACCCCCACCAGCCTTGCTGTCAAGGGAGTTCGAGTCGAACGGCGCTATACGGAAGCCGGCGTGCACCCGTTCGAGGCGATCGACTGGGAGATCCGGGATGCCGTCATCGGCGATCCGGAGAAGCCTGCGTTCGAGCAGCGCGGGGTCGAGTTCCCGAAGAGCTGGTCGCAGAACGCGACCAACATCGTCGCCCAGAAGTACTTCCGCGGGCAGCTCGGCTCGCCGGAGCGCGAGTCGTCGGTCAAGCAGATGGTCGGCCGCGTGGCGGGCACGATCGCCGGCTGGGGCCGGGAGCTCGGCTACTTCGCGAGCGACGAGGACGCCGACGCGTTCGAGGCGGAGCTCACGCACATCCTGGTTCACCAGATCGCGGCGTTCAACTCGCCGGTCTGGTTCAACGTGGGCTTCGAGGAGCAGCCGCAGTGCTCGGCCTGCTTCATTCTCTCCGTTGAGGACAACCTCGAGTCGATCCTCGCCTGGAACACCAAGGAGGGGAAGATCTTCCGCGGCGGGTCCGGCTCCGGAATCAACCTTTCGAACATCCGCGGCTCGATGGAGCCGCTCAAGAAGGGCGGCCTCGCCAGCGGACCGGTGTCGTTCATGCGCGGCGCCGACGCCTGGGCGGGCACGATCAAGTCGGGGGGCAAGACCCGGCGCGCGGCCAAGATGGTCGTGCTCGACGTCGACCACCCCGACATCGTCGACTTCATCTGGTGCAAGGCGCGCGAGGAGGAGAAGGCCGCCGCGCTGCGCGACGCCGGCTTCGACATGCGCCTCGACAGCGACTCGTTCGCGTCGATCCAGTACCAGAACGCCAACAACTCCGTGCGCGTCACCGACGAGTTCATGGAGCGCGCCGAGCGCGGCGAGGAGTGGCAGACCACCGCGCGGGTCACCGGCAAGCCGGTCGAGAGCTATGACGCGCGCGACCTGCTCGGTCAGATCGCCGAGGCGGCGTGGCGCTGCGCCGATCCGGGCGTCCAGTACGACACGACGATCAACGAGTGGCACACCTGCCCGAACTCGGGTCGCATCAACGCCTCGAACCCGTGCTCGGAGTACATGCACGTGGACGACTCCGCTTGCAACCTCGCGTCGATCAACCTCATGAAGTTCCGCCGTCCGGACGGCACGTTCGACGTCGAGGCGTTCCAGCACGTGGTCGACGTCGTGATCCTCGCGCAGGAGATCATCGTCGGGCCGTCAAGCTATCCCACCGAGGAGATCGGCCGCAACGCGCGCGCGTTCCGCCAGCTCGGGCTCGGCTACGCGAACCTTGGCGCGCTCCTGATGTCGAACGGCTACGCGTACGACTCGGAGGGCGGCCGCGTCACAGCGGCGGCGATCACCGCGCTGATGACGGGGCGGGCGTATCGCAAGTCGGCCGAGGTCGCCTCGGCGATGGGTCCGTACGCGCGCTACGCGGAGAACCGCGACCCCCACAACCACGTGATGCGCAAGCACCGCGAGGCGGCCTACGCGATCGACGACTCGCTCGCCGAGGAGGAGCTGGTGGCGGCGGCGCGGCGCTCGTGGGACGAGGCGGTCACGCTCGGCGAGGTGCACGGCTACCGCAACGCGCAGGCCACGGTGCTGGCGCCCACGGGCACGATCTCGTTCCTGATGGACTGCGACACCACTGGCATCGAGCCCGACTTCTCGCTCGTCAAGTTCAAGGAGCTTGTGGGCGGCGGGCAGATGACGATTGTCAACCGCACGGTGCCGCTGGCGCTGCGCACGCTGGGCTACAACGACCAGCAGGTCGAGCAGATCGAGGCCTACATCGACGAGCACGCCACGATCGTCGGCGCGCCCGAGCTGACCGACGACCACCTCGAGGTGTTCGACGTGGCAGTGGGCGAGCGGGCGATCTCGCACATGGGCCACATCAAGATGATGGGCGCGGTCCAGCCATTCCTCTCGGGTGCGATCTCGAAGACCGTGAACATGCCCGAGTCGAGCACGGTCGGCGACATCGCCGACGCCTACCTGCAGGCCTGGAAGCTCGGCGTCAAGGCGCTCGCCATCTACCGCGACGGCTCTAAGACGGCGCAGGCGCTGCGCACCGACAAGAAGGACGCCAAGAAGGAGCCGGAGGCCGCTGAGGCCGCGACGGCCGAGCTGCACCCCTCGCGTCGACGCATGCCGCGCGAGCGCGAGTCGATCACGCACAAGTTCTCGATCGGCCAGGGCCACGAGGGCTACATCACGGCCGGCAAGTACGAGGACGGCTCGCTCGGCGAGATCTTCCTCACCGACATCGGCAAGGAAGGCTCGACGCTGCGCGGCATGATGAACTCGTTCGCCACCGCGATCTCGATCGGCCTCCAGTACGGCGTGCCGCTCGAGACCTACGTGCGCAAGTTCTCCTACATGCGCTTCGACCCCGAGGGCATGACCACGAACCCGGAGATCCCGTTCGCGAAGTCGATGCCCGACTACATCATGCGCTGGCTCGCCTCGCGCTTCCTGGACGTCGACGTCCAGGAGGAGCTGGGCATCCTCACGCCCGAGGTGCGCGCCCGCAAGGCGGCACAGGAAGCGCTGCTGCGAGGCGACGCCCCGGAGACGAACGGCGGCAACGGCCACTCAGGCAACGGCCACACGAACGGCGGCAACGGCGGCGCCTCGGCGACCGCGGAGGCGAAGCCGGCAGTCGAGGCCCTCACCGACGAGCCGCCGGTGCGGCCGGCGAAGCTGGCGGGGCTGGATCTCGGGCCCGCTTGTGAGCAGTGCGGCGGGATGATGCAGCGGACGGGGTCTTGCTACACCTGCACCAGCTGCGGAAATAACACAGGTTGCGGGTGATCGTGTCGACCGTCATTGGATCGCATCTAGAGCTCGACGACTTGCTGTAGCCGCCGCCATCTGAGAGGTTTGGCGCGTGAGGCGCGCGCGCCTGTCTCTGATCGTCCTCGCGTCTGCGACGGCCAGCCTGGGAGCGGCAGTCGATGCCGCCGCCGCGCGCAAGTTCCATTACAGCCACCGGGTCTCTATCAGCGGTCGGCTCGTGGACCACTGGACGGTCAATGACACCCGCAGCTGCGGACCTGTGGGCGACGGCACAGTGACGGTCGAGTTCCACCAGAGGTCTCCGGCCAAAGCCCGCGTCGAGTACAACCCCGTCGAAGCGCGGTGGGACATACTGGTCCCCGGGCGGAGCCTCCTGGTAGGCCTTCCGGAGCAGCCGGTGGTTGGCACTATCAGCTTCGTGGACAATACGGTTCCCACCATGGCGCCTCCCGGCTTGGACTGCTCAGGCGCTATCGACAAGTCCAGCTGCGGCACGTTCCCGCTACGTGGGAAGGCGGGTGCTGACGGCGGCGACACCCGCCGTCTCGAGGCCGACATGGGCACCAGCTCCGGCTTCCATCCGAGAAACGGGGCCTGTGGCGTCGGCGAGCTGGACTCGTGGACGCAGCCGCCGGGCGTCGTCGGCGGGGTCGATGGCGGATTCGTGCCGGTGAAGATGCCGAGCCCCCGCTCGTTCAAGCGACGCCACACCGTGACGGTGACCGGAACCACCCACAAGTCGAGCTCATTCGGCGGCTCCGATCCCGACGAGCCCAAGATCACCGACGACGTGACCCGCACGGTAACCGTCACGTTCACTCGCCTCTCGTAGAAGCATGTCGACCGCACCCTAGTTCCGGCACGTACCGGCGCTAGTAGCGCTTAGGGGCGCCACCGGCGTCCGAGCCAGTGGCGCCCACAGAGCGGGACTGCGTCGCGCCCCGGGGAGGTTCGGGCGACGCGACACCCCGCGAC